>JAEUKL010000139.1 GCA_016793005.1 Rhodospirillaceae bacterium
GTGCGCGGTGAGGTGACGACTATTTTCGTTCGTGGATACCTCAATGGCGAATGGCTGGACGGCACGCCGATCGCCAATGTGCGTTATATCGACCGGTTCGACATTCAGGGCGGCAAGATCATCCGGCAGGATGTCTGGAACGATCTGGCTGAATCCCGTCAATGATTGAAACCTGTCATGATTGAAACGCTACGCAGCTTCGTCGATGCGGCTGGATTGCTGACCGGGCCAGATATCGGTGAGCGTTACCTCAACACACGGGGGCATAGTCAGGCCGGTGCCCCGCTGTGCGTGGTGCGGCCCACATCAACTGCGCAAGTCTCTGCAATTCTGAAAGCCTGCCACGCGGCAGGTCAGACGGTTGTCGCCCAAGGCGGAATGACGGGGCTGGTGGGCGGCGGAGCACCGCGCGGCGGCGAAGTTGTGCTGTCGCTTGAGCGCATGAACCAGATCGAGGAATTCGACCCGGAAGGGCGCACACTCACAGCCCAGGCGGGCGTGATTTTACAAACCGCGCATGAATACTGCGAAGAGCGCGGGTTCATGCTGCCCTTGGATTTAGGCGCGCGCGGATCGGCCACCATTGGCGGGGTGATTTCGACCAACGCCGGCGGTGTGCGCGTGATCCGCTATGGCATGATGCGCGAAAGTGTCCTGGGCCTGGAAGTCGTGATGGCCGACGGCACGGTCATATCTGCGCTCAACAAAATGCTGAAGAACAACGCGGGCTATGACTTAAAGCACATGTTCATCGGCAGCGAGGGCACTTTGGGAATCGTCACGCGCGCCGTTTGCCGGCTGCGCGCCAATCCCAAAAGTGTGAACACCGCTTTCGCAAGTCTGCCTACGTTTGAGGATACCGTTGCTTTTTTAGGTTATCTCGAAAGCGAATTGGGCGGAGCGCTTGGGAGCTTTGAAGTGATGTGGGGCGCATATGACGCGTTTGTTCGCGCCACGTGCCCGTCGTTGCGCCCGCCGTTGCCGGCCGGGCAGGCATTCTATGTGTTGCTGGAAACACTCGGGACTGATCCCGAAGCGGACCCGGAGCGCTTGCAGGAAATTCTGGCTGCCGCGATGGAAAAAGGTTTGATTACCGATGCAGCCGTCGCGCAATCCGAGCAGCAGCGCGCCGCGTTCTGGGCTGTGCGCGAAAACGCAGGCGAGGGGTTCCGTAAGCTAGGCCCAATGTTTTCCTATGATGTTTCCATGCCGATCCGCGCCATGGGCGACTTCGCAACCCGCGTGAAGTCCGGCGTTGATGCTGCTTACAGTAATGCGACGACGCTTGTATTGGGACACATGGGCGACGGAAACCTGCATGTTGTGGCCGCTGTCGGCATTGGCGGGGCCGAGGCCCACAGCAAGGTCAACGATATCGTCTACGGCGTGATCCGCGATCTGGGCGGGTCAATCTCGGCGGAACACGGGATTGGTGTTGAGAAGAAAAACTATCTGGCTTGGTCGCGCACGCCGGAAGAAATTGCGCTGATGCGCACGCTGAAAAGCACCCTCGACCCCAAAGGCATTCTAAACCCGGGAAAAGTCCTTTAACGCAGGCTTATTCCGCGTCGGCTTCCCCTAAGGGAATGCAACTCATGACACGCCGCATGGCCGGGTTCTTGAACGCAGGCGTTTTGGCAGCCGCCTCACTGAGGGGCAGGACCTCGCCGGTACAGGTATCGCGCGCACTACGCTCTTCGGGCGTGCCGCGATAGGTATAAATCAGGCGCTCAGTGGCGGGTTCAGCGGAGCGGCAGAGGAAATAAAGATTGCGGCTCGGGCAGCGGTCTTCCGACGGGATACGGCCTGATAGCACGCATTGCTCTTCCAACTTTGACATCACATCCTGGCCGGCGGACATGCTGCCTTCCTGATCGAGGATGCCGGTCTCAAGGCAAGTCATGTCCGCATCGCCACCTGCCGTGGCAAGGTCGGAGCTTTCTTGGCGATCTTGTTCGCCTTTTGATTTGCTCATTTCAGCCACAACCGTGTTCAGATTATTGGCTTTGGCATCCTTGACCTGTTCATCGCGATTTTTGCGGGCGGCCTTCAGGTCTTCCATCAGGCTTTCGCGATTTGCGGCTGATTGGGCCAGCGCCTCAAGCCGCGCGTATTCGGCATTGAAGCCAGATTCAATCGTGGCTGAAAGCTCGTCCAGCATTGTCAGTACGGCGCCAGCCTGCAATTCACCCAGAATGCTTAAGTTGGTCATCGCAACAGGCCAACGCTCGGCGGTGGTATTCGATGTCGTCAGGGCCAGCCGCACGTCGCCTGTAATTTTGGGAAACAGCAGGCGCAGCGATTTTTGCAGGACATCGTCAGCACCCAAAACATTGCTGGTGCGCGTGAAGAACGACAAATCGACCAACTGATCCAGCGTATCGTGGGCGTCGGGTATGCCCGCATTCATGGCCGATTGCGTGGCCTTTTCGATCACCTTGATAAGGGTGGTCGTCGCATCCTGTATGATCTCTGTAGTCTTGGCTTTCTGCGCTTCCTCCGCGATGCCCACAAGCTCGTAGGCTGCATCGAGCGTATCAGAATTGTTGGCTTGGCGTTTGGCGCTGGCCAGCGCTGAACGCAATTCCTGCACAGACGGTGGCTGTGCAACCGCCAATGTGGCGAATGAAACCAGCAAGGCTGGAAAAACAAAGCGTGAAAAAAACGCGGTCACGGGCGACCTGCGGCATCCCCAATCTCAACCGACCCAACATCGGCTGATTACCAACGCTCCATTGTTAGCATGGGTTGCAGCGGGGGATGCAACTTCCTCAACAGCGCAGCTTGCGGGCCGGGCGTGTGCAAAAGTCCAGGGAAACTGCGGGTTCCAGCTTGCTTTGCGCGTTGCGGCGTAAATTACATCTGCGCTTTGTTGGCGGGCGTTGCAAAACAGCAACGTCATAAAACTGCAAGCCGCCAGAAGCCAAATGTCAGCCGGGCGGCGACGACCATGTGCGGAAACCGAACTCCATGCGCTGGGGCCGGTGTGAGGCGCTGTAAGCCACGTAAACACGGCCTAAGTGTTCGACGGCTTTCAGGGCATCAGCGCCGCCCAGATCGAACGCTTCAAGGCCAATGGATTTCAGCAAGGCCGCGACCTTAGCTTTGGCGTCGGCGCTGGCGCCGGCGATGGGGATGGTAATCGGCCCGCCGGTCATGGCGGGGTCGGCCATCGCGCGTGAGCTGGTGGCGTTCAACGCCTTCACGACTTGGGCGTCCGGTGCCATCGCCTGAATTCGCGCAGACAAGGCGGCCGGGTTGCTGGGCTCGATCAGTTTACCGTTCTCGATGCTCATCTCGTTCATGGCATCAATGATGACTTTGCCTTTAAGGTCGCCCAGCCCTGCGACAGTCTCCAGCGCAGCTTGCGCGGGCACCGCAAGCACCACGACTGTCGCGTCTTTGACGGCGTCCCTGGGGGCCATAGCTGTTGCGGTGCGGCCGCTATCCCGAGCCAAGAGCTTTGTTTTCTCGGCTTCGGGTGTGCGCGAGCCATAAACAACCTTATGCCCCAGCGCTCCCCAACGCTTACCGAGGGCAGCTCCCACGTTGCCTGTGCCGATAATGGCGATGAGCTCGGGCTTGATGGCCGCGTTCTTGGTGGGTGCCGCTGCTGCACCAGACGCCAGCGCTACAGTGGCGGCAATGCCAACGGCAGTTCGACGTGTAAGCTGGCTCATGCAGCAATCCTTATGCAGCGCTTATGTCCGGGCTGGGCCCGTTTCCAAGGGCAGGGATGGATCGGATCCCCATTCCAACCAACTGCCATCGTAAATCTGAACATCCTCTTTGCCGAGCAGATAAGCGCCCAAGGCGACGTTGCAGGCTGTCACGCCCGAGCCGCATGACGTCACCAGTGGTTTGGTCAGATCAACGCCGGCCTGCTGGAACGCTTTGCGGATTTCATCCTTGCTTTTCAGCGTCTGGGTTGCGGCATCGTACATCTGCATGAACGGCAGGTTGAGTGCTCCGGGGATGTGGCCGGATCGCAAGCCCGGGCGTGGTTCGGGCTCCGTGCCGGTAAAGCGCCCGGCACCCCGGGCATCCAGAACTTGCCATTCTTTCTTGTCGATGTTGGCCAGCATGTCCGCGCGCGTGCGTACGGCGTTGTTGGTTTTGCGGACAGTAAAGGTGGCGGGTGTGATGGCCGGAACGTCTTTGGTCAGCGTGCGCCCTTCGTTGGCCCATTTCTTCAAGCCGCCGTCCAGAACCGACACATTGGTATGCCCAAAGTGGCGGAACATCCACCACACGCGCGACGCCGCGCACGGCCCGCCCCAGTGGTCGTAGGCAACGATGTGATGCTGGTTGCCCAAGCCCAACGCGCCGACTTTCTGCGCAAACACATCGGCCGCCGGAAAGGTGTGGTCTTTTTTGCCTGTCGGGTCGGCAATGTCATTGATGTTGAAGAACACAGCCCCAGGCAAATGCCCGTCTGCGTACTGCTTAAGGGCAGGCTCGATCCCGCCTGGCACGAAATAACTGGCATCGACAACGCGGACGTTGGCATCGTTGATATGTGCGGTCAGCCATTCAGTCGAAACAACGGGTTCTGCAACAGTCGTCATAGCGTGTCCTTATGTGTGTCTAGCAGTTACTTCCACTTCGCCAGAATGCGCTCACGATTCAGGAAGAACCACTGCGCCGCGATGATGGTCTGGGCGTTCTGAATTTTTCCGCCGTCCATCATACCTCGTAAATCGGCCTCCGGCACAACGTGAACTTTGATGTGCTCGCTTTCGCCTTCCAGACCAAAAATCCCGGCCTTGGCATTTTTGATGCGGCCTAGGAACAATCGGATTGTTTCGGTCGCGCCGCCTGGGCTGACGAGGTAATGCGCGATGGGCAGCAAATCCAGGACCTCCGCGCCGGCTTCTTCCACAGCTTCGCGGGTTGCAACCTCGTCCGGGGTTTCGCCGGGCTCCATGATGCCCGCGACCAATTCCATCTGCCAGGGCGTCATACCGCCGGCGTAGGCGCCAATGCGGAATTGCTCACAGAGCAGGAAGACACTGCGTTCTGGCTCGTACAGCAGAACAGCCGCCGCGTGCCCGCGTTCAAACACTTCGCGATTAAAAGGGGCCTGCCACGTGCCGTCGAAGCGGCCATGCCTGATCGTGTAACTGTCGATTTGAAAATAGCCTTTGTAGGCCGTGCGTTTTTCCAGCACTTCGATGTGCTCAGGGCCTGGAACAAGGGCCATCGCGATCTCCGGGGCGTTCAACTGACTTACGTTCTTAAATACTTTAGGGCTATGTTGACGCAATAGCCAGTGAACGAGGATGTGCGATATGAGCGCCGAAAATACAACTTTGCCGCAAGGAACAGTGGAGGTCTCTGAAACACTGTCGGGGCGTTATACCAACCAGGTGCGCGTTGGGCGGCACACGCTGTTGGCCGATGAACCGGTAAATGTTGGCGGCGACGACGCAGGGCCAAGCCCGCACGACTGGGTGATGGCGGGCCTGGGCGCGTGCACGTCGATGACGCTACGCATGTACGCCGAGCGCAAAGGCCTGGCCCTCAAAAAAGTCTCGGTCCGTGTTTGGATGCGCAAAATCAAGGCCGCGGACTGCGCCGACTGCGTGACCAAAGATGGCGAGGTGACGGAAATGATGCGCGATATTTCTCTCGAAGGCGATTTAACCGACGAACAGAAAACGCGACTGATCGAGATTGCCAACAAATGTCCGGTTCATAAAACGCTGTCGGGCGAAATCAAAATCCGGACGCATCTGGTGAACTAAGGGTAAAGGTCTCAAACGAAACCGGCAGCGTGAGGGGACACGCTGCCGGGAAGGCGTCTTGGGGACTTTCGTTTGTAAGCGAGGTTGCCGTGGCTGCGGCAGTCGTTTGCTTACTTCGGTAATACGACAGTATCGATAATGTGGATCACGCCGTTGTCGGCGGCCACATCGGCGGTGGTCACTTTGGCGGTGCCGTTCAGCGTAACACCCATGGTGCCGTCGACCGCTAGGCTTTGTCCGTTCACGGTTTTGGCGTCGGTTTTCTTGCCGGCGACATCCTTGGCCATCACTTTGCCGGGCACCACGTGATACGTCAGGATCGCAGCGAGTTTCGCTTTGTTTTCCGGCTTCAACAAATCCTCAACCGTGCCCTTGGGCAGCTTTGCGAATGCGGCATCGGTTGGCGCGAATACTGTGAAAGGGCCGGGGCCCGACAGCGTTTCAGCCAAGCCCGCAGCTTTCACCGCAGTAACGAGTGTGTTGAACTGGCCCGCAGCAACTGCGGTTTCAACGATGGTTTTGGCATTGGCCAAACCCGAGCAAAGCAAAGCCGTGGCGAGCGCGATGCTCGCGGTCATTGTACGCAACATGCGGAGACCTTTCTTGGTGTGTGTGACGCCGAAGTGATGATCGGCACGCAAACTGTTGCTTGCGTCAGAGGTGTTACGCATGGGCCTAAAAATTGGATCGGAATAAAAGTGCAAGCGCGATGACAAAAGTGTGAGTTTGTCGCTATCGCAGTAGGGACTCTCGCAGGTGCGCACCAAGATTGCGTGTGCAAACGGGGAGCAAACGGTCCACACCGGATTTGGTTGCCCCCAAAACCCTCCATTTTGAGGCTGCGCCGGCCGATCTATTTGCTAGTATTCGTGTGGTTATTGTTCACCCCTAGAGGAGGTTCCATGGCTAAAAAGCTCACCGGCAAGCAGTTGATATCGGCTCTTGTGAAAAGCCTGGATGAAGCGGGCCAGATGTTTGCTCAAGCGACCACAGAAGCCAAAAAGCAGGCCAAGAAACGTCTGGGGCCAAAAATGAGGAATGCCCAAAAGCGGGCGGCCCCGAAAATTCGAAAAGCCAAAGCGAAGTTCGCAGCCGCACAGCGCGCTGTGCAAGCGGCCTTGAAGAAAAACATCACGGCCGCCAAGAAGAAAATTGCGGCCAAGAAGGCGGCGAAGAAAAAGGCCGCGAAAAAACGGAAAGCCTGAGGCTCCCGCATCACCGTGGGCGCGCGTGGGTCTCTGCCGCTTATGGGGCGCAGCCTGATCATCGCCAGAGATATTTGACCGTACAGCAGTTGTACGGCCGTTGGGGTTTCCCAAAGCGTTGTCGCCGGTATGGACTGTGTCCAGCGCCGGCGAACCGCTTATCACCCAAGCAAATCCGCGTGTTTGGGCGCCTGGTTTTACGCAAAGCGCGACCAACAGGTTTTCGAATGCCGCGCCAGACAGTGGCCGCAAAGATGCACCGCGACTTGGAAACCCAGTCGCCGATGATATCTTTGCTGCGGTTTTAATGCGAAAGGTTTTCCCATGATTGATTACAAGCTTCGTCAACAGGGGCGTGCAGCGCTGGACTTTCTGGCGGCCTTTGGCGCCGTCTCGGGCCCGTTCATGAAGGCGCAGAATGATGCGCTGGCCAAAGCAGGTTTGGACCGTGATGAAAATCTGGCCGATGATTTAGACGAGCGCGCGCAGCAAATTGAAGGCGTGCTGGAGAATGTGCCGGCGTTCCGTGCGACCGGGTTGATGAACGAATGGCATGCCGAACATCATGCACGCATTGCGGCTGATGCGTTCGCGCAAATTGAAGCCGACATTAAACCGACGTTTGAAAAACTAAAGCAGGGCAGAACCACGCTTCAAGTTGATCCAAACTTGACGCCCGATAAATACTGGCTTTACCCGGTACACCGCACCACAGGGGGCTGGGATGGCCACCCGCACATGGGGTTTGTGCATGGTGAGCTGGTGCATCGCTATGTTGTCGGTAAGTCGCCGCGTCCGCCGGCGGCGGGCGGCATTGCGTCTGACATCTATGCGACGCGCAAACAATTCGCGGAGGAAGCGCCGCGCCGTGACTACGAAAAGATTTTGGAAATCGGCTGCTCGTCGGGGCCTTATACGGGCAAATTGGCGGAAGTCTTTCCCCAGGCCGAGATTCACGCCTGCGATATTTCCGTCGCACAGTTGGAACAAGCCCAACGCAACGGTAATGCGTTGGGGCATGCCTGGAAGCTGTTTCAGGCCGACGGCCGCGACACCAAGCAGCCTGCCGAAAGCTATGATCTGGTCACGTCGTTCATCATCCTGCACGAACTGCCGGTGGATGTGATCGGCGACATTCTGCGTGAGAGCTATCGGATTTTGAAGCCAGGCGGTGACTTGTTGTTCGGCGATGTGGCGCCTTACAGCGCCATGAACAAAATGAATGCCTGGCGCACGGATTACCTTGCGAAATTCGGTGGTGAACCGTTCTGGCGTGGCTCGTCAACCATGGACATGCTGGGCCTGATGAAAAAGATCGGTTTCACAGACGTAAAGTATTACGGCATGAAACCCCTGAACTATCCGTGGGTCACCTACGGGCGCAAACCATAAGCTTTCCTACGTCGCTCGTTTTTTTGAGATTGTAATGACCAAACTTTATCCTACCCATGTACAGCCGCGCCGTCGTAATGCCCTAAAGCCCGAAGATCTGGATAAGCTGGGCCAAGCAGTGTTGACGTTGGCCAAAGAGCTGTGGGTTGTGAAGGATCGCCAAACCGTGACCGAGGCTGTGCTGGCAAAACGGGGCATCGACATTGGCGAAGAGATTTCTTTGTTCCAGCCCGACGAAAAGCTTGAGGCGCGTTTAGCAGCTGAACGCCAGGAGCTTGTGAAAAAACTGATGCAGGACCTGACGGGCGAATACGAGCCGCTGAGTTAGCTTTTGTTCCACAAGCCTTGCCGCAAGCTTGAGTTGGCGCAGCGCCTGCGTGATGTTCTCGAACCGGTATCGACTGAACCGGCTGTGCATTAGCCGCGCGGTGCAACGTCCACGCCGTCGGTGACTTGATCGCTCGGGTGCATGATGACGATATCACCGTCCTTCACACCTGATGTGACTTCTGCATCCAGCGTATTGCGGCTGCCGACGTTTACCTTCGTCAATTTCGCGGCACCGCCACGGTTGCCGCCATCGACGACAAATACGGCCCAATCCTCCCCAGAGCGAAACAGCGCGCTGACCGGAACCTTCAGGATGTTGGATTTGTGCTCGATCACAATGCGTGTTTCGACGCGGTAGCCGTGCCCCAGGCTGGCCCACTGCTCGTGTGGGGTCACAAAATCGGTGATGACATTCACGCGTTGCTCTTCGATGCCGAGGGCTGAGACCTTTGTGAAGCCAAACGGTTCAACACGCCGCACAACACCTTTCAGCGCTGTCGGGCCGCCCCAATCCTCGATAATCACCTCTTGGCCCGGCTTCACCTTTACGGCGTCAGAGGACAAAAGATCGGTGACAATCTCAAGGTTCGCCGGGTCGCCGATTTCCAGGATCGGTGTACCCGCGGCCAAAAGGGCCTCGCTTTGCTGGATGCGTTTCAGCAAACGCCCGCTGACGGGGGCGCGCACGTTGACGTAATCAACGCCCGGCACAACGCCGCCTTTTGAAAGGGCGGCGCGTGACGAGTCCAGATCGGCGCGGCGTTTAGTAACGGCTGCGGCCGCCTGGCTTAACGCGGCCTGAGCCGTGCGCACATCCATCTTCGCGCGGTCCAAGGCCGCCTGTGCAATGGTGCCTTCCTTAAAAAGCTGCTGCTGGCGGCGCAGTTCAGAACTGGCAAATTCCAGTTGGGCGCTGGCGCGCGCGCGGTCGGCTTCGGCCAGGCTGACGCCGGCCACAGCTTCCGAGCGCGAACGCGCATCAAGGACCGATGGGTCTTGCGGTAGGAAACGGGCCAGCACGGTTTCATCCGCGACAATCGCGTCGCCCACGTCCATTGTAATGCGCTCGATGCGTCCCGCGACGGGGGCCGAAACCACATACACATCTTTGACCCGCGTTTCGCCTTCATCGCCGATGGTGACCATCAGTTCGCCTTTGGCGATGGTGTGCAAATCGGCCGGAACAGGTTGGCTGCGCATCGACCACATGAGGAACAGTGCCAGCGCGGCGACGAGGCCGCCGATGACCTTAATGCGGCGTGACAACGAGCCGACGTGCGCACGGGCCTTTGCAATGGCGTCTGAAAACGTAGGGGCATCAACCATGGCTTACTCGCGGGTCTTGAGAACAGAAATAAGATCGAGATTGTAAACACGCCGTCGCACAAGAACGGCGCAGATGGCGGCGGCAATCGCTACAACCATCACCGAGAACCCGTAGGTCGGGTCGTTGATGATGAAAGGGAAATCGTACATATCGGTTTTCAGCATGGGCGACATCGCGTAAGCCAAGCCGTAGCCGAACAGACAGCCGACAGGCAGCGCCAGCAACGTTTGCACGCCCAGCTCGCCCAACAGAATGTAGGCAACTTCCTGGCGCGTGAATCCCAGAACCCGCAAGCTGGCCAAAGACCGCGCGCGCTCGGACAGCGCAATGCGTGCGCTATTATAGGCGACCCCAAACGCAATCAAGCTGGAGAACGCGATATAAAAGCCGATCATGACATACATGGTCTGATCCATGGTGTCCTGGAAGCCCCGCAACGATGCCTCGGTTTGGGCCACACCAGCGACCATCGGCGTATTTTTCAGCTTTGTATAAAGATCGTTGATGTAGCGGCTGTCAGCCAGAACATGAATGCCGGTCACCGTCGGCCCTTCGTGCATCAAACGGTTCAGTTCGCTGATGTGCATGTAAGTGGAAAAGCCGAGGTACTGCTTCACCACCTGCGTGACAGGAACCTCAATGACCGGACGGCGCTCTTGCAGCACTTCAACTGTAATCATATCGCCGACCTGGACGTGTAACTCTTTGGCGATGTGCTCGGACAACGCAATGCCGCCGTCGGGCGGATCGAGAGGCTTCTCATCGGCGCCCAAAAGCCGGTTCATGTCCGCACTTTTGACTAAACCGTTCACGGCCGAGCGCTTGGTGTAGGGCCCGTGCCGCAGGCGCGCAGATACAGTGCGCACAGGTTGCGTGGCCAAAACGCCGGGCAGACGCAGAATGGATTCTTCGACTTCAGCACCGCGCGGTTCAACGAATGAGACCGTCAGAGTCTGGCGCTCGGCCTGGTAGAAGTAAACTTGTATGACCTTGCCGACGGAATCCATGAAGAAGAACGAGGCGATCAGCAGGGCAACCGAGAATGAAATACCCGCAACCGTCATCGCGGTTCGCAAAGGCCAGCGCGTCACATGGCGGAAGATCATTCGTGTGGGCTGGCTGATGTGGAAGCGCTCGAACCAGATCGAGAATTTGGACTTGTTGAACGATGTGGGCACGGGCGGGGCCATCGCCACGGCAGGCGACAACTTGATGGCCTGCCGCACGGCGCTGACGCCGCCGATAATACCGGCAATCACCGTCACGATTGCAGCGCTGGCAAATACGCCGGCGTTCACGCGGTATTCCAGCACCGGGAATTTGAAATACGTGGTGTACATGCTGGTCATGCCTTGACCAAACCAGACACCACCCCACAGACCCAAGGCCAAGCCAAATCCGACGACGATGGCGACCAGTTTGGTGTACTGCCAACCCACATCCCAGTCGGTGTAACCGAAGGCTTTCAACAGACCGATCTGCTCACGCTCGGTCGCAACCAGGCGCGAGATCACGATGTTCAGCAGGAACGCCGCCACGCCCAAGAAGATCGGCGGCGCAACCGCACCGCTGGATGCAAGTTGCGCGAGTTCATTTGTCAGGAAGAAATCCGAAATCTGATCTTTGCGGCCATAGGCGCCGACGCCGCCATAGGGCTTCAAAAGAATATCCAGCCGCTGCAATACATCGGCTTCGACAGCGCCATGCAACAAGGTTGCGGTGACACTGTTAAACGACTCTTCCAAATCGTACGCCGCCGACAGTGCCTCGTACCCCATCCACAAAATGCCAAAGCGCTTGTCGTCGGGCATGATCTGGCCGGGGGCGAGGGCATAAACGTACTCAGGGGTCAGCGCGATGCCGACAATCTCCAGTTTGCGTTTCTTGCCGTAGATGTTGGCGGAAAGCGTGTCGCCCAGGCCTAGTTTATGAGCTTTCGCGAAAGCATCCGAGATCAGAATTTCATTGGGCCGCCCATACTGCACCAGCCGCCCAGCCAGCAGGTCGAACTGATTGAGCAGCGGGATTTCACCTTCCTTGACCGAGATGATGCGCCCCCGCGCGGGGTCAATCATGTCGGCAATATCAAGTGTCGCATCCGCCACAATGCGTGTTTCTACTGTTGCAATGCCGGGGATTTGCGCCAGCTTGTCATGCATACTATTGGGTGCGCGTTTCACACTGGCCCATACATCGGCAAAACTTGTGCGTTCGTAAAAGACATCTTTGCTGGCTTGAAGCGCGGCCAGGCATCCGTAGGTGCCGACCAGAAGTGCTATCCCGGCTGCGACAACAACTGAAATGGCGAGGGTTTGGCCCTTTAATCGCCACACGTCGCGCAGCAACTTACGATCAAGCGCCGATACCTTTAGCGACATGCTCCAGCGCAATAAAAAGCGTTGCAGTGCGCTCACCAGGACAAATCCTCAGGCTTCAGTTTTGTAGTGTTGCGTTCGATGCTGCTGATGTTGCCGTCGGCAAAGCGGATGACGCGGTCGGCCATGGCGGCCATAACGGCGTTATGAGTAATGACGGCTGTGGTGGTGCCCAGTTCCTGGTTGGCGCGCACAATCGCCTGCAACACGACAATGCCGGTCTTGCTGTCAAGCGCACCCGTTGGTTCGTCGCACAACAGCACACTGGGCCGTTTCGCAATCGCGCGGGCGATGGCCACACGCTGCTGTTCACCTCCAGAGAGCTGGGCAGGGAAGTGATCCAGCCTGTGCCCAAGCCCCACCATCTGCAAGGCCTCATCCGGTGTCATGGGGTGTTGGGCAATTTCAGTCACCAGCGCTACGTTCTCGCGGGCGGTCAGGCTTGGGATAAGATTGTAGAACTGAAAGACAAAGCCCACATTGTCGCGGCGGTATTGCGTCAGTTCTTCCTGGTCGAATTTTGTGACATCGCGACCCCGGAAATAAAAATGCCCGGCCGTCGGCTGGTCCAGACCGCCCAGGATATTCAACAGCGTGGATTTGCCGCTGCCCGACGGGCCCAGCAGCACGGCCAACTCGCCTTCATACATTTCCAGATCGACGCCGCGTAGCGCGTGGACCGGCGTCTCGCCGGGATAGACTTTGGTCAGGGCTTCGGCGCGGAAGGTTTCAATGGGGGCGGCGACCTGAGAACGCTGTGTTTGGGTCATCTGCATGTGCCGCTTCAGCCAGCCGGATTGCTGTTGATAAAACCTTGAAATTCCAGGCGCCTTGCTATCACACCCAGTCGCCCCAGCAAGCCTGATTACAGAAAAAACACCAGCACAAGTCCTGAGGGAAATGCTAAGAAGGTGTTGTAAAGATTAGATTTTTGGGTGTTGCTAAAGCGCAGCATCAGGCGAAAAACGCTCTCTTGCGTGAGGTTCAGTCATGTCGGCGTCGCATGTCACTCCTGAAGTCGGACGTTGTGCCGTTTGCGGTCAAAGCAAGTCCCGCCCGTCGATGCTGCTGCCTGCACAGGCGATTAACCCGAATATCGTTGATCTGATTAAAGCCAAGGTTCCGGATTGGAATGAGACCAAGCGCGTGTGCCGCGCCTGCATCAATACGTATCGTCATGCCTATGTTGAAGCTCTGTTGCGGGAAGAACGCGGCGAGTTGAGCCAGCTTGAGAAGTCTGTCGTCGACAGCATCTCTCGCCAGGAAACGCTGTCGAGCGATGTCGAGGAAGATTTCGCGGCACGGGCCACGTTTGGCGAGCGTATGGCCGACCACATCGCGAGTTTCGGCGGAAGTTGGAAATTCATTATTCTCTTCGGCACGATTATTTGCGTATGGATGACATACAACGTGCTGATCGCCGGGTCCGACCAGTTCGACCCTTATCCGTTCATCCTGCTGAACTTGGTGCTGTCCTGCCTTGCGGCCTTACAGGCCCCCATCATCATGATGAGCCAGAACCGTCAGGATGCCAAAGACCGCATCAGGTCGGAAAATGATTTCCGTGTGAATTTGAAGGCGGAACTTGAAATTCGCCACCTTCACGAAAAAATCGATCACTTGCTGTCGCGCCAATGGGAGCGCATGGCGGAAATTCAGCGCGTGCAGATGGAACTGATGGATGAGCGCAAGAAGTAAGCGGGGCGATTGAGTATGCGTTGGTTAGGGCCTGTTATCACCGTCACGTTGCTGGGTGCGGCCATCTGGTATTTGAACGATCTGATGGGCACTGTCCGTCTGGATGAAATCGTTACCGAATTTGAAACCTTGCCGGTGCTGAATATTGTCGCGGCTATCGCATGCACGGCCATCAGCTACTTTCTGCTCGCCTTTTATGACGTCATGGGGCTGAAACACATCGGTTACCGCTTGCCCTTTTCAAAGGTCGCGGGCGCCTCATTTATTTCAACTGCATTTGCGCACAACTTAGGTCTTGGGTTCCTCACCGGGGGCTCGGTGCGTTACCGCATGTACGCGGCGGCTGGATTGTCGGGCGTGGATGTGGCCACCGTTCAGGTTTTTGCGACCGTTACCTTTAACGTCGGCGTCGCCGGTTTGGCGGGTATTGCGCTGCTGCTGGAGCCGGCCGGCGTGATTGCGGGCATTCCCGATATGCCGCCGTGGCTCGGTCGCGGCATGGGCTTGGTGTTTCTGGGGGCTGTGTTTGTCTACGTCATGTTCTGCGCTTTTTACCGCGACAGCATTGATGTGCGCGGCATGGAGTTTCGGTTCCCCACGCTGAGGATGGCTGTTGGGCAACTGCTGCTCTCGGCGGCTGACATCACCTTGACTGCTCTGGTGATGTACGTGCTGCTGCCTGAACTCACCGATACGTCGCTACTGGTGTTTCTGGGGGCGTTTGTGCTTGCGGTGCTGCT
>JAEUKL010000201.1 GCA_016793005.1 Rhodospirillaceae bacterium
AACCGCCAAGCTGGATGATGCTTATGGCCTGACGTACCTCAAACCCGGCTATGACAAATTTGCCTTCACGTTCCCTGATCTTGAGGGCAAGCCTGTCTCGCTGGACGACAAGGTGTTCAAGGGTAAAGTGACGGTCGTGACGATTGCCGGCAGCTGGTGCCCCACCTGCCACGACGAAGCGGCGTTTCTTTCCAAATTCTATGATGCCAACAAAGTGCGTGGTTTTGAGGCCGTGGCGTTGATGTACGAGTACTCACCCAAGCACGATGTGGCGGCCCAAGCCGCGCGCAATTTTGCCAAGCGTTATGGCGTGAGGTACCAGCAGCTCATCGCGGGCACCGCCGATAAGGCTGCGGCCAGCGCAACGCTACCCATGATCAATGCCGTACTGGTGTATCCCACCATGATCGTGGTCGATCGGCACGGCAACGTACGCAAAATTCACACAGGTTTCCCAGGCCCGGCGACAGGCGTGCACCATGAGCAGTTCAAGCAGGAGTTTATGGCCCTGATCGACAGTCTGCTGGCGGAAGGCGCGTAGAGGTGCTGCGTCCGGCTATTCCGCTGCGGCCGGAATGAAAGGGCACGTGTCCTCTTTTTCCACCAGATCATAAGCGAAGATCATTTTGGCCATGCCGCACAACACAGCCATGATCACGCCCAGTTCAACGATCTCGCCATCGCTGAAGTGCTGCTTGCAGCGTTCGTACAAGGCGGCTTTCAGGTAGCCTTTGGGATTCGTCAGGACCATCACATCGGCCAGCGCCAAGGCTGCTTTCTCACGCGCGCTGAAAGGGCCGGTTTCATATTCTGGCAGGGCGTCGATCTGGGTTTGGGTAATGCCCGCGGCCAACGCGGCGACCGTATCGGCGCGGTTGCAGAAGGCGCATCCATGGGTGTTGGCGAGCCGCAAGCGCACCAGTTCAACGATCTGGCGGTCGATGCGGCCGGAATAAAACACCTTTTTATAGAAGTCTTCGATGTACCAATCGAAGATATGCGGCGCATTGCCGAACGCTTCAATAAAGGTCGCATCGTCATGCATCTTCATGGATGCATCCCAGGCGGTCTGCATGTGTTGCGGCAATTTTTCGCGGGGCACGCGAGCCAAAAAGGTGTCGGGTTTCATAATGAGAGGCCTGTTTATTGTGGCAGCGATTGTAGCCTGTCCGGACTGCGATGCGAGGGTTGTGTGATCCGCGTTCGTGCTTGGAGCACGGCGGCTGAAACATTAAAATGCCTGCCTTAAACACAGGGGGCTGTGATGATGGGTGTGGTGAAACGCAGGGCTGTTCTGAGCGCGCTGGCAGCGGGTATTGGAGCCCCGGCATTACTCGGGGTCAGGTCCGCTGCGGCGTCAATGTTAAAGCTTGATCCCAACAACCCGGAACATGTGCATCTTATTCATCGCAAGCTTGCATACTGTATGCCGGGTGCACCGGCATTTATGTGGTTGAAGGCCACCCGTTACGGCGTTGTCGACAGCAGAGTCATTCCGTTCTGGGACATGCACGTGGGACAGGCCTTTGCCACCAGGGACCTGGACGACGGGGCATACGAGGTTACGATCTGGACCGCGATTTTCTACACAGACGTCAGCACCGGTAAATTCATGGAGCGGTTTGCTAATCCGCTGACGAACAAAGTTGTTGATGTCCGCTACAATGCGCCGCGCGTTGGCAAGCGGACCTATACACAACATGGCGAGGAGCGTGAGCCTATCAACCGCCCCGAAATGAATATTATGCGCGCCACAGGCGTAGGGCCGGCCTGGATTGAAAATGGATTGATTTGGGTGCGCGGCGATACCTCTACGCGCATGGAACCCAAGGACCCTGGTAAGGCGAAACTCAGCCAGGTGAATGACTGGAGCACCTACACCGGGCGCTTAAGCGATGTGGCGGACCCCAAAAACCTTAATCCGCGCGCCAACTGGATCTTTAACGATATTAACACTTGGCCTGCGTGGCTGGAGATGGGCGACCAGCCCGGCAACTATGTCTCGCGCGGGATCGGCCAAAAAGAGCGGGATTTTGATGCGATGCCCGAGGTTTGGCGTAAGATGCTGGCCGAGCAGTATCCGGGCTACGCCAAAGACCCGGTGGCCCCCTTGAAGGGATAAACCATGCGTATCTCACTTCTGTTTGCAGTGATACTCGGGGTGCTGGGTGCTGTACCCGCTCACGCGCAAAACAGCAGTGCCAGCAAGATCGAAGTGGTTGAGGCCTGGAGCCGTAGTTCGGAAGGCAAGGCTTTCACCAACGCTTATGTGGAAGTCATCAACACCGCCAACGTGAAGGATACGTTGCTGAGTGTTTCGTCACCCTGGGCCCAACGCGCGTACTTCGCGCACTATGTCCATAACGGTTACGATATGAAGTTAACGCCCGTTAGCACATTGCAGTTGCGCGCCAAACGGCGTCTGAAACTGGACCCGTCCGGGCACTTTATCCGGCTCGAAGACCTGACCCAGGAGATCCGCCCCGGCATGTCGATCCCGATCACCCTGCGGTTTGCCAACGGTGGTGTGGTTGAGATAGAGGCCAAAGTCGGTAATCAAAAACTCGGAAATATGGACCGCTAACGGTTCAGACCGAGAGGACCCCGCATTATGGCCCGCCCGACGCCGCTACCGCCGACTTTCGACAAAGCCCAACTGCACGGTGTTCTGCCGTCGGTGGATCATGATGAAGCGGCGCGCATGAACTTCACGTCCAGTATTTCGGCTTTCGTGAACTCTCAGTTATCGCCCGGTGTGCGTCTGGCCTTTGAAAAGAATGTGCAGCCGAAAGCCGAGCGCGATTTGGGCCGCAGCTTCGCAGATGCCACGGAAATCCGCGATGCGATGGCAAAGCATCCTTTCTATCAAACCTGGGCGGCCTTGCGGCGCAACAACCAGGAAAACGCCAAACAGATCGCCTTGGAAATTGCAGCCCGCCGTATGGATGATATCAACGCACGCACGGCGTCATTAAATGCGGGCAAAAACACGCTGGCGCTGGATCACACGGTCGCGACACCTGAATATCTGACGCAAGTTGAGAACCATTGCGCACCGGGCGGTTATTTTCAAACCCATGGCGGCAGCGATGATGTGACGGTAGCGGCAGCCTACGAAGTCGGCTTGTGGCCTGTGGGCATGGGCTCGCTAGGCCCGGCAGGCGAGGGCGGCGGACGTGCGGCCGTGAAGTGGGTGAAAGAGAAGTTCCCGGACTTCAAACCCAAACGCATTCTGGATCTGGGGGCGGGCTGTGGCTCGAACACGCTGCCTTTGGCCGAAGGGTTTCCCGACGCCGAAGTCGTGGCGATGGATGCCTCGGACCCTTTGATGCGCTATGGTCATGCGCGGGCACAATCGATGGGCTATGGCAGCGTGCGTTTTGTGCAAGCCACCATTGAGAGCTTGGATCCTGCCGTGCACGGCACGTTCGATTGGGTGCAAACGACGATGGTGTGGCACGAGACAAATGCCGAAGCCTTGCGCCAAGGCTTCAAGCGCATCCATGGCATCCTCAACCCCAGTGGTCTGACCACGCACTTCGAGCAGCCGACGTTTACCGAAAACACTAAACTGTTCGATCAGTTCCTGCGCGATTGGGATGCTTGGTACAATAACGAACCGTTCTGGACCAAGCTGCACCGCATGGACATGACGGCGGAATTAATTACCGCCGGCTTCAGCGCGGAGAAAATCGTTGACGGCAGCGCCAAGCCCTACATTCTGCCGGGCAGCTATCCCACGTGGTCCGGGCTCACAAGCCGCCATGAACACGAAACCAAAACCGTCGCCAAGGCCATTGGCCCCGGCAGCTACAACGGTGAAGGCTGGTATGTGTTCGGCGCTTTCAAATAAGCGCCGCTTTGAAGTCGTAAGCGCCGCGGTTCGCCTTAGAACCGGAATCTAAACGTTGCGGCCAGCGTGTGCCCTAAGAAGTCACCGCTCTTCTCGGCATCGTAGTCGACGCTGAATGCGGTGAAGATGTCGCGCACGCCGATGCTGGCGCCCAAGCCGAATACGTTTTTATCAAGCTTCTGGCCCACTTGCGTAAAGGTCGCCCCGCCTGCAGCAAAGCGCGCGCTGACGTTGGCGCCGCCGGGGCTGAATTCGCGGGCATAGTCGCCGCGCAAGGCCGTTTCGATCCCGACGTCCTGGAAGATCACGAAACGGCGCTCGGCCACAAAGCCCAAGCCACCGCGCAGCGAATCCTGGTCGCGAGAGTCGTAGTCCAGGTTGACGCCGTCGCCGCCGCCCGTTTCAGTGTAGCTCCCCTCATGAACACGCACGTACTGAGCGCGCATGTACGGCGTGAAGCGCAACTGATCAAACCGCAGCTGCGTGCCGGTGTCGACCGCCCCACCCATATTGAAGCCTTTCCAGCTCCCGATGGGCTCGCGTTCGATTGTGCCTGTGACCACACGGCGTTCGCTGCGGTACGTGTTGTAAGATCCGCCCAAGATAGCTTGCGTGAAGTTCTGGCCGTTCTGGTGCCGTCCGTAGAAATCCATTTGCGTTGACGAAATGCGCATGGGCCGGTCGCGGGTATCAATTTCGTCAGGCAGGCTCCAGACCTGAGCCAAACTCATGCCGCCTTTGAACGAGTCGGTAAACTGCTCGTCGAAGCCCGTTGCAATGCCGACGGTGTAAATTTTGTAACCCGGTTGTTCAGTTGCTGCGTCTGCATCACGCTCCCCGTACGAGCCCAACTGCTGCACCCAGAATGATGAGTAGTCTTTGCCGGCCGAAGGCCCTGTGGTGCGGGGAATGCCGCCCAAGCGGTTGCGGATCACGCCATAAGCGAGGTTTTGCGAGCGCAGAGCGGCGTACAGCGTGGCGTCGCTCGAGTCGGGTTTCAACTGGCTGACAATTGTTTCAAACGCGCTTTTGTCGGCGGCACCGGCAATGGTGGCAAACAACTCATTATCTTTGGCCATCGCCGTCAATGACGTTTCATAGACAGTGCCGATGTTCTGCGCGAGGCCCAATTGCGTCGCCGTACGGCGGGTCACATCCAGCAAAAGCTGATTCTGGTTGGTTGGGTTCAGGCGATACTGGAAGCCGTAAATGTACGAATTGGAATTGGTGGCCAACTGTGATAGCGGCACATTCATGCGCAGCACGCCGGCATTGATGACCGTCAGCGTTTCATTTTGCGTCACCACGCCCGACAGATTTGTCGTCAGCGTTACGCCGGACTCGATGGTGAATAGATTCGACACATCAATCAGCGGGCGGTTGATGTTGGCGCCGGTGACGTTCAGAACGACTTTGGTTGGGCCGCTGAAGTAAGCGTCGCTGGCTTGGATGCGTCCGCCGTTGGCCACCGTCAGTGTCGAGCTGTTGACGTTCAAAACCAGTTGCCCAGTACCGCGGATAATACTGCCGGCCACATTAGAATTGTTGGTGATCGTTACATTGTGATTGCCTGAGCCTAAGTCAATCACGCCAGTATATGTGGTGGTGCCCAGCGCTACGGTATTGTTGCCCGACCCCAGGCTGATGTTGCCGGTCACAGTGCCGCCGGTGGATGTAAAGGTATCGTTGCCCGCGCCGAAATAAATATCGCCCAGGATGGTGCCGCTGTTGCTGAAGTCGATGTCCTTCAGGGATTTGCTTAAATCGGCGGCGATGGCTTTGCCGGTCGAACCGGATTTAATAACGGCCTGGAACGTTCCACTGTTACTGAACGAGGTCAGCTGGCCGCCGTTATCGATTATGCCTGTCGCCGTGAACGTGCGTCCGCGCGCATTGATGGTGAAGTTGCCGGTGTTGATGAATTGTTTCAGCGTACTGTCACTGCTGATGGTGATGCCGGTGGCATTGCCGCCGCCGGTGGTGATGCCATTGACGACATTTTCTCCGGAGTCCGTCGCACTGACAATGAAATCGCCGTTGTTGGTGAAGAACGGCACGGTCGCGCGCGCACTAATTTCAAAACCCGTGGCGGTCCCGTCGACACTGGAGGCGTCGATATTGCCGCCAGCGTTGATGACTCCGCCTTGCAAGATTGTGGACACGGCTTGGCCGTTGGCACCTGTGCCACCCGTGATCGCCATTGCGGTGACGGCCTTTCCTAACGTCGAAGTGGTGGATTGAACGCGGCCACGCATGGTCACGCTCTCGCTGGGGCCGTCGTCACGCACGCCAACAACCAAGTTGCCTTCAGTGAACGTATTGGGGCCAATGCGGAACGCGCCAAATGCGGTCCCTTCCGAAGCCAGCACTGAGTCGGTCGGGGCATCTGTTGGTACGGTTGTCGTAGATTCCTGGGCTAATGTGTACTGGTTACCCTGCAACAGGATGCCGCTGCCGACGCTGCCTGCAACCCATGCTGCTGGGCCGCCGTGCACAGCCTCCACGCGCGTGGAGGTGCTGTCGAAGTACGCTGTCGTTCCGGTTGCGATGGTGGTTGTAATTACATAGGCGCCGCCGATGTTGCCGGTCAGGACGCCAATGCTGTCTTGGCCGGCCAGCTGAGCGGCGCCATTGACGGCAAAACTGCCCGTAATCGCTTTTGTGCTGCGGATACCGATTGAACCGCCCCCGGCCAACGTCAGGGCCGAGGCTGAGGTGATCGATCCATTGACGATGCTGTCGATGCTGATGCCGATGGCTTCGCGGCCGCCGACGGCGATCTGGCTGCCGGTGCTGGAAGTGAAAGACCCAGCCAGTGTGCCAAGGCCGGAAATCTTTAAGCCGACATTGCCCGAAGCGGTGGTGGTGGCCGTAGACGGGCCGGGAATATTGATGAGGCCGTTCAGCGTAATGGTGCTTGTGATCGTCTGGGCTGCGTTGCCTGCATCTGTCGTCGTGACCAGCAAGCCGGTTGCCCCTGAGGCTGCGTCATTGCGCAGTGTGCCGCTGATAGTGGCATTGTTGCTGCTATCGACCGTGACGGGCACACCCGATGACACCGTGATCGTTCCACTGGTGTCGACCGTAATGTTGCCGGGGCCGGAGCCGTCACCCGTCGAAGTTTTAAGGGGGGCTGTGGTCGACGTCGTGACGGTAATGTCGCCTGCGACTGCCGCAAAGGGCAGGGACAGGGCTGTCGTGGCAGCCAAAAGGGTGGTGAAGCGCGACCGGGCAGGACCCGCAACAAGGGCGGCAATATGGCGGAAAACCAAGAAAAATCTCCCAAGTGAGCAACTGCGGGGACGCCCGCCGGATCGGACAGCGTTGGTGTCCGATCATCGGCCCGGCGTCAAGGGTTTGGCGAAAGGTTTTAGCCCCCAATCGGTGACCATAAGTTAATGTAATTCATGGAGAAATTAAGGCGCTTTAGTTAGAACAGGCCCTCTGCGGTACGTCGGCCCCCTCAGATACCCCTCAAAGACGGGCCAGAGGCCCCGAATCATGTGCACGAACCTTAATCGGCTGCTGCCCAAGTATGAGTTCTCCGAACACCATGGGGTGACGGTCCAGGCCAGCCCCGAGGATGCTTTTGCGGCGGTAGCCATGGTGGATCTGACCGATTCTGCCCTGGCGCGGGGGCTCATGGCCCTGTGGCGTATCCCGGCCCGGCTGTTCATGGACACTGTCCCTGAGCGCGGGATGTCGGTGAAGGATTTTATCCCCTTGGCCCATGACGCGCCGCGAGAGTTGGTCCGGGGTCTAATCGGAGGCGTGAAGCGGCAAGATTGGGCTGCTGCGGATTTCATGGACTACGCGGGCCCCGGCTTCAAACTCGCCTGGAGTTTTTGGGTGACCGACATTGGCGGCGGACGCTGCCGCATTGATACAGAAACGCGTGTGCTCTGTTGCGATGACGCCACACGTCGCTGGTTCACATTGTATTGGTTCGTCATCCGTTTGCCTTCCGGCGCCATACGCCGCGACCTTCTGCGAATCACGAAACAGCGACTGACGCGTGCCCGCGCGCCCTAAAGTGTGGATCAGGCCTTTGCGAACCTGCGGCCAGGGCGTTAGCATGTTTCCGGGGTATTCGTTTTCTTAGGCACTTCATCTCTCATCAGGGCGTGTAGCTGCGAAGAGTTACAGAGAATGGTTAGTATTTTAAGCGAGGACATGCTGCGCGGATTGGAGGTTAAGTCCTTCCCGGCCAGCACGCGGATTTTTTCCAAAGGTGACAAGGCCGATGCGGCTTTTTTAGTCGTCAAGGGTGATGTGGCGCTGATCACAATCAACGCTGAAGGGAAGAATGTAGCCGCTGGACGCTTTGGTCCTGGCAAGATTTTCGGCGAAATGGCGATGATCGACGAACAGCCGCGCCGCTGGCATGCAGTCGCGATTGTCGAAACGCAATGTGCCGTGATCGACCCCAGCCAAATGAGCGCGCGATTAAACAAAATTGATCCATTCATGCGTTATTGGATCGAGTTCATGTCTCAGCGCCTGATGGATCTCACGTCCCGTTCAGAACCCTCCAAAGCCGGCGAGACGCCATGAATTCCGGCGGCAGCAAAACATCCCTGGCCGGCTCGGAAGACGTGAAATTGCGCCCATTAGCGAAGGTGTTGGACCGCAAGCTCTATCCGCCGGACTCGGCGATCTTTACGCAAGGCGACGTGGCCGAAAAGGCCTACATGATCCTGCGCGGCGAGGTCGACATTTCGGCCATCAACAAGAATGGTAAGACAGTGCACCTGACCACGTTGCACAGCGGTCAGGTGTTTGGCGAAATGGCGCTGTTGGTGGGCAAGCCCCGGAGTGCGTCGGCACGCACAAAATCCGCATGCGAACTTCTGACCATCAGCAAAGCGCAGTTGGACGAAAAGATGCGTAGCCTCGACCCACTGATGAAGATCTGGGTGGAAACATTGGCCGAGCGCATTCTGGTGGCGACCCGCAGCGCCAAGTAGAACGCGAGAAAATCAATCAGCCGTGTTTGATAACAACCTTGCCGAAGTGCGAAGCGCCGGCGAGGTAATCGTAGGCCTTGGGCAATTCGTCGAAGGCAAATACCTTGTCGACGACCGGTTTGATTTTTTTAACGTCAACCGCAGCCAGCATGTCATCGAGCATTTTGCGGCTTCCCACCGTAATGCCGCCCAAAATGGCGTTCTTCGCCACTAGTGGAAAAATTTGTGGCGGTTGGCTTGCATCTAGCCCGCCGATCAAGCCAATGCGCGCGCAATAGGCTGCTGCTTGCAGAGATTTTGTGAGGGACCCGGTGCCAACGGTTTCCAGAATGATGTCGGCGCCGTATCCGTTTGTGGCCGCCAGGACTTCTTTGTCCCACTCGGGTGTTGTTTTGTAGTTGATCAGCACGTCCGCGCCCAGCGCCTTGGCCTTCGCCAATTTCTCGTTGCTAGACGAGGTGACAATCACTTTTGCCCCGCCGGCTTTGGCCAGTTGCAATCCCCAGATCGACACACCTCCGGTTCCGAGCACCAACACCGTATCCCCGGCCTTCATGCGGCCCAGGCCGTTTAAGGTGTTCCAGGCGGTCACACCCGCCGACGCCAGCGTGGCGGCTTCTTCCCAATTCAGGTGTGGTGGGATTTTACTCAGCGACGTTGCGGGGGCCGATATACGCTCGGCGGCCCAGCCATCACGGGTATTGCCATAGTCGGCGACAAAAAGCCC
>JAEUKL010000205.1 GCA_016793005.1 Rhodospirillaceae bacterium
GTGTACATCGAGGCTGCAAAATCGTTTGTGCGCCTGAAGATGGTTCCGCAGGCTTTGCGCGTTCTGTCGCAAGTCAATGCGCTAGCGCTTGGCTCCGACCATAAAGCCCAGAAAGAGGCCCTTGAGCGGGCTGTGGTTGACTACATTCCGAGGGTCGATGCGCTGGCTGCGATGCCGCCGGGCCCGCAGCGATCTCCGGGTGCGGAGATCATTGTGGTGCGTGGCGCGGTCGATGCGCTGATAGCACCAGTTGTGAAGCACTACCGCGCAGCCCACCCGGGTGTGTTTCTGATTTTATCGACATGGGCCAACACAGAAACTGCCGTGCTGGCCGACGTTGCGCCGTATTTCGATGATGTTGTTCTGAACCAGCGCCCGAAGTCCGCCGGTGTCAACAACATCAACTTCCAACTCGCGTGCGCGGTGAACGGTGTCAATCGCGCGCGCGACCTGGGAGCCCAGCGCATTATGGTGACGCGCACAGATATCGCTCTGCTAAGGCCTAATCTGCTGGATGAATTACGCCGCAGGCTCTTTGCGCATCCGTCTGATCCGGCCAAGGCGCCGCACTTAAAGCAGCGCCTGGTGGTGTCCGATCTCTTCACGCAATTAGTGCCATTTTATCATCCGTCGGATTTGTTTTGCTACGGTGCCGCCGAAGATGTCGCCAAATTCTGGGCCGATGCGAGCGAAGTGAATACCTGCACGGGCCCAGAGCCCTTTTTGTGCCGCAAGTTCGCGGCGAGGGCCGGGCGACCGCTTGCGAACCACTACCACGATTCACTGTGGGCCATTCGTGATCTGTTTGTTGTCTGTGATGCGTCGGCGTTGCAATTGTATTGGCAAAAAAACCCGTTCTGGCCCAACGCCTACACGCTGATCGAGCGCGGCTTGATCACTGAAAAGGTCTGGGAAGGGACAGAAAAGCCTTACTTGAAAATTTCTGCCGACGTATTGCCGCGCTGGGCTGCGCATCAGGTATGACCTCCATGATGCCCGAATTAGGGACGCCCGGATTAGGTGCTGATCGTTTCCAGCCGCTGTACCCCGATGAGGTGGCGGCATGCTTGGCTATGGCCGAACGCGGCGATGCGGGGCAAGCCTTGGAGCAATGCAGCGCCTATGTGGCCGCCCATAATGAGGATGGCTGGGGGCATGACGCCGTAGGCTTGATCTGCTGCCTGCTGCTGCGTACCGTATTGCAGCCAAGCTTGGTCGATCGCGCAGCGCAGGCGTTTCTGGCGGCCGCCAACTGTGCCAATACGTCGCCTCGCTTTATCCTTCATCTGTCCGAGTTATATCTTGCGAGCTATCAGTTCAATCAGGCGCTGACAGTCATTAAGGCTGGTGTTGGCGTGTTTGGCCCACTGCCGTACCTGCAAGCGCAATTGGGTCTTTGTTTGGCTAAATGTGATGAACGCATAGCCGCGCGTGATATGTTTCAAGATCTTCTGAAGCAAAACCAGTGCGATGCGCGCGTTTGGGAAGCTTACGCACGCGCGATGCAAGAGTCGGGCGAGATTGCAGAAGCGGTGTTTGCGATTGAAGGTTTGCTTACGGCCAACCCGGCGCAGCTGGCTGGATTTGGGATGTCGTATGCTGTGCTTCTTGGAGCTCTTGGGCGGGCCACAGAGTCGGCGTCAGCGCGGGCGCAGTACTACGCGCAATATGCCAGCCCCAAGCAGGTGCGATCACAGCGTCTGGGTGAAATCGAACGCGGCGCTTCACCGCAAGATCTTGTGCAGTTCTGGCGCGATCAAGTCTTCGCATCTAACCCAGAGCAGGGTGTGGTGGTTGAAGCGGCAAAATACTTTGCCCAGCGTCATATGTTTCCCGAAGCGCGTGATTTTCTGGCGCATGCTGAGAAAACAAACCTGCCTCCAGTTCTGGAGGCGCACCGCTTGGCGCTTTATAAAGCTGTGAACCAGCACGTGCCGCGCGTGGCCGCGTTGGCAGCAATTCCGCCCGGTCCGCAGCGTGATTTTACGGGCGATGTGATTGTGGTGCGCGGGGCCGTGGAAACCCTGACTCTTGAAATCATCAAGCACTACCGCGCGGCGCATCCCACAGCGGCTATTCTGCTTTCGACTTGGGCGGACACGGATGCAGCTTTATTGTCGGTGGTCGCGCCCTATTTTGACGATGTGGTGTTGAATCAGCGCCCCGCCATGGGGGGCGTCAGCAACATCAATTTCCAGCTGGCCTGTGCAGTCAGCGGTGTTGCGCGCGCCCGAACGTTGGGGGCACAACGCATTATGGTGACGCGCACTGATATCGCGTTTCTAAAGCCTGACATGCTGGCGGAACTGGCGCAGAAGTTGAGCGCATCGCTTGCGGATAAGGCGCAAACACCGATGTTGGGGCATAGGCTTGTCGTCTGCGACATCTATACCCAAAGTGTTCCCCTATATCAGGTATCCGATATTTTTTGTTACGGCATGGCTGATGACGTGGCGTTATTCTGGGCCTCGGACGAGTCTGTTCTGACGTGTGCTAGTCCTGAGGTGCATCTCGGGCGGACGTTCGCCAAACGTGCAGGCCGGACTTTGGCCTATAGCTTCCGCGATTCAGTGGCGGCGAACCGCGATCTTTATATCGTCTGCGATGCAGAAGATTTGCAGCTTTATTGGTCGAAGTACCCAACTTTGCCCAACCCGTACGTGAAGTTGGACCGTGCGGTCATCAGTACACGGGTGTGGAGAGGAGAGCAAAAGCCA
>JAEUKL010000234.1 GCA_016793005.1 Rhodospirillaceae bacterium
CTCGTCCTGCTGTGGGAACGCCTGCTGGGGATGCGGCTGGACGAATGGCGCTACGTGCTGATGAATTTCCTCGGGGCCGGCGCCTTTTGGGTGAACCACTATTTTCAGTACGCGCCCTTCTGGCTGATCCTCATCAACCTCTACACGTTGATGTTTATTTGGGCCTGGTGGCACCTCGGGGTGCGCGGTCAGCAAAAATCGACGTGGTGGAAGGTTGGCGCCACAGCCGCAGCGGTCGCCTACACGGTGGCCTTCATCGGCTTTGAGCAGATCAGCCGCGCTGGCGTTGATCGCCTTGGCATGGACGAGTTCTGCTGGATGGCAATGTCATATTTCGGGTTTGTTGCTGTGATCGTCTGGCGCGGGAAAGCAGCGAAAAGCATTACTTGAATCAATGGTATAACCACTGTGGCAGTTTCGTCACAGTGCGCGTTTTTCGTACCCACCGGTAGCCGCATCACTAGTCACCCCGGCACCCAAGGAGTAGCTTCCCCCACCAATGGGCATGTCACCGGGGGAGCGCGGTTCGACAGGCCTCAGTACGCTGCAAAGTCATTATAAAACCGCTCACCACAAACTACTCACAACCGAGGGAATCTTCCGTATGTCGAAGAAGCTTTTAATGGGCACGACCATCGTGGCCGTTGCGTTTGCAACAACCGCGTTCGCCCAAAACAGCCAACAGCAAGCTCAGGCGCAGTCGGGCGGGCTGGAAGAAATCGTCGTGACGGCTCAGCGCCGCGAAGAAGCGCTGCAATCCGTTCCGGTGCCGGTCAGCGCCTTCACGGCCGACATGCTGGAAAAACGCCAGGTCACGCAAGCCACCGACCTCGAGCGCTACGTCCCCAGCTTGAAGATGCGCAACAACATCACCAGCCCGACCAACCTGTCACCGTCCTTGCGCGGTTCGCTGCAGCAGGACGCCTCGCTGGTGGTTGCTGAATCGCCCTTCGGCATCTACGTCGATGACAGCTACATCGGCCGCCTGAACGGCAACAACGTGACCCTCGCCGACTTCGAACGCGTTGAAGTGCTGCGCGGCCCGCAAGGCACGCTGTACGGCCGCAACACCTTGGCCGGCGCGATCAAGTTCATCACCAAGACGCCTGGTCCGAACAACGAATGGTTCAACGCGGAAGCCGGTTACGGCAGCTTCAACAGCTGGAAAGTCAGCGTCAGCGGCGGCGGCGGCATCAGCGACAAAGCCGGCGCCTCGCTCGCCATCCAGAAAAACGTCCGTGACGGCATCTGGTACAACCGCGCCACCAACCAAGACATCGGCGGCGAAGACAACATCGCTGGCCGCGGCAAGCTGCACTTCATGCCCAGCGACACTTTCGACTTGGTGACCTCGGTTTCGTACAGCAAGAGCACCAACGACGGCCTGATGCTGGTCCCCGGCGTCACCCCGACTGTTGCTGCCAACCGTCAGTACCGCTCGAAAGACGTCGTGACGCGCTTTGGGCCCTACAGCTTGAGCCACCCGGCCATTGCGCTGTCGCCCTCGCCGATCCGTAACGACAGCCATGGCGACACCAAGCAATGGATTGCTTCGGTCAACGCCACTTGGGATGTGAACGACAACACCTCGATCCAGTCGATCACCTCTTTCGTCAGCATTGACGACTACTTCAACACCGATTTCAGCGGCGTCGGCAGCATTTGGGCCGCCTCGAACGCGAAATCGGATCAGTTCACGCAAGAACTGAAAGTGCAAGGCAAAGGCTTTGACGACCGCCTGAACTACATCAGCGGCGTGTACTACCTGAACGAAAGTGCCAAGCAGGACTTCGGGTGGCGCTACCTGACGCCGTCGTCGACCAGTTTGATCGACGCCGATACGGAATCGGTTGCGTTCTACGCTCAGGGCGATTTCGCGATCACCGAACAGTTCAAAGCCACCGCCGGCATCCGCTGGCTGCAGGATGACAAGGAATTCCGCGAAACCATCAACGTGCTGCCGACCTCGATCGTACCGGCCACGGCTGCTGGCACGGCCCCGGTCAGCCTGGAGAACAAGTACGAGAAGTGGGCGCCGAAGTTCGGCTTGGATTACGAAGTGCCGACCTCGGGCAACATCGACAGCTTGTTGCTGTATACCTCGGTGGCGCGCGGGTTTAAGTCGGGTGGCTACAGCGCCATCGCGATCTTCAACCTGAACGATGCGCGTTCTCCGTATGGTCCGGAAAGCAACTGGACGTATGAAGTCGGTGCGAAGAGCGACATGTTCGACAACCGCCTGCGCTTCAACGCCAATGCGTTCTACAACCGCATCTCGGACCTGACGCTGAATGCCACGGTCACGACCAACGGCATCAACTCGTTCCCGGTTCAGAACGCGGGTGACGCGACGATCAAGGGCGTGGAAATTGAAAGCACCTTGGTGCCGGCTGATGGCCTGACCATCTTCCTGAACACGGCATTCATGGGCGGCAAATTCCGCAACCTGAACCCGACCAGCGCCCCGGCCACCGCGCCGACGGCGTATGGCGTTGCCAATCCGAAGCCGCCGCAGATTCCGGACTACTCGTTCACGCTGGGCTTTGATTACCGCTACGACCTGAACGCGTGGAACGACAGCCAGTTGCGCTTCGGTGCCGACTGGTACCGCACGGACGACTTCGTGACTGCCGCCACCAACGACTTCATCCTGGACGGCTACGACCGCGTGAACGCGTTCGTGGGCCTGGGTGTGGGCAAATGGGAAGGCCGCTTGACGGTGAAGAACCTGACCAACGAGCACACGCTGTCGACCGGCAGCCGCTCGCTCGGTGGCTTCCTGTACCTGCCGCCGATGGAATACATGTTCACCATCAAGTACACGATGTAACAGAACGGTCATTCGACCATTCAACAAAGGGCCCGGTGGTGACACCGGGCCCTTTTTGTTTTGAGCGTCCTTTTGCTTTGCATTCAAACTCCCCTACACTCGCCTGACCGCTTCGGGGGAAGTGGCGAGACCGAGGGGGATTTGTATGGCCGCAACCGCATTCAGCGCAAAAGAGCGCCGCGTGATTTTTGCATCGTCGCTGGGCACCGTCTTCGAGTGGTACGACTTCTACCTTTACGGTTCGCTGGCCGCCGTTATCTCCAAACAGTTCTTCGCGGGCGTGAATGAAACCGCAGCCTTCGTATTCGCATTGCTGGCTTTTGCCGCGGGCTTTGCCGTGCGGCCCTTTGGCGCGCTGATCTTTGGGCGTCTGGGCGACCTGGTAGGGCGCAAGTACACATTCCTGGTGACCATCGTGATTATGGGCGCGGCGACCTTTGGCGTGGGCATTTTGCCAGGCTACACCGCCATCGGGGTGGCCGCGCCGATCATTCTGATCGGTTTGCGCTTGCTGCAAGGCTTGGCCCTCGGCGGAGAATACGGTGGTGCGGCGACCTACGTCGCCGAGCACGCGCCACCCGGAAAGCGCGGGCTTTTCACCAGCTGGATTCAAACCACCGCCACGCTGGGGCTGTTTCTGTCGCTGCTGGTGATCCTGGCCACCCGCGCGCTGACGGGGCCGGAATTTGATACCTGGGGCTGGCGCATTCCGTTTCTGCTGTCGGTGGTGCTGCTGGGCGTGTCGGTGTGGATCCGGCTGAAACTGCAAGAGTCGCCCACATTTCAAGCCATGAAGGCCGAGGGCAAACACTCGACCGCGCCGCTGACAGAATCTTTTGCGCGCTGGGGTAATGCAAAAATCGTTTTGATCGCGCTGTTCGGCGCCGTGGCCGGCCAGGCCGTCGTTTGGTACACGGGGCAATTCTATGCGTTGTTCTTCCTGACCCAAACGTTGAAAGTTGATGCAACGACAGCCAACCTGCTGATTGCAGGGTCCCTGCTGCTGGGCACGCCGTTCTTCGTCATCTTTGGCGCACTGTCCGATAAAATTGGCCGCAAGCGCATCTTCA
>JAEUKL010000288.1 GCA_016793005.1 Rhodospirillaceae bacterium
CTTGCGGGTGGCCATGCACACCGCCGGGATCGACGCCTACCTGATCCCACGCTCGGACGAGCACCAGGGCGAATACGTTGCTGCCTATGCCGAGCGGTTGTCGTGGCTGACGGGCTTTACCGGGTCGGCCGGCATGGCGATTGCCATGAAAGACAGTGCCGCCGTATTTATTGATGGGCGCTACACCTTGCAGGTGCGCGACCAAGTTGACGGCATACTGTACAGCTATCAGCACCTGATCGACGAACCGCCGCAGGCTTGGCTGGCGCAGCAGATCAAGTCCGGCCAGAAAGTCGGCTATGACCCCCGTTTGCATACGCCCCAAGGTTTGTTGCGCATTGAGGAAGCCGTGCGCAAAGCGGGCGGCGAAATGGTGGCGATTGCAAAAAACCTGATCGACAGCATCTGGCCGGATCAACCGGCGCGACCCACGGGGCCGGTCGAACTTTATCCTGAAAAGTTCGCGGGCCGCACCACAGCACAGAAACAAAAGCTCATTACCGATTGGCTGAAGGCTGAGGGCTTGGACGCCTTTATGTTCTCGGCCCCGGACTCGATTGCCTGGCTGTTTAACGTGCGTAGCACGGATGTGGAGTTCACGCCGCTATTGCTGGGCTATGCGCTGCTGACGGCGCAAGGCACGGGGACGTTGTTTATCGAGTCCGCGAAAATCACCGCCGATCTGCAAAAATATTTGGGCGACAAAATTGCATTGGCGCCGTTTGATGGCGTGAACGCTGAACTGATCAAACGTAAAGACCAGTTGAAGTCGATTGGTGTCGACCGCGAAACCGGCTCCCGCTGGCTGGTGGATTGCATCAAGGCCGCGGGCTTCGAGGCGCGTATTGTGGGCGACCCATCCACAGCGATCAAAGCGCAAAAGACCAAAGATGAACTGGGTGGCGTGCGTGATGCGCATTTACGCGACGGCGCGGCGCTAGCCAAGTTCCTGGCCTGGTTGGCCAAGGAAGCGCCCAAGGGGCATCTTACGGAAATAGCCGTAGCCGATAAGCTGGCCAGTTACCGGGCCGAAAACAATCTCTATCGCGGGCCGAGCTTTCCGACCATTGCCGGTTCGGGAGGTAATGGCGCCATCGTGCATTACCGCGCATCGCCCGAAAGCAATGCGACCATCAAGAATAACTCAATTCTGCTGATCGATTCCGGTGGCCAGTATTTAGACGGCACCACAGATGTGACGCGCACGGTGGTGATCGGCACGCCGACGGCCGAGCAGAAGCGTCGCTTCACGCTGGTGCTGAAGGGCCATATTGCGCTGGGGGCCGCGCGCTTCGTGAAGGGCACCACCGGCAGCCAGTTGGATGCCCTCGCGCGTCATGCGCTGTGGCAAGAGGGTTTGGATTACGATCACGGCACCGGGCACGGTGTTGGTACGTTCTTGGGCGTGCATGAAGGGCCGCAACGCATCAGCAAGGTGGGCAATACCGTGGCGCTGGAGCCGGGCATGGTGGTGTCCAACGAGCCGGGTTACTACAAAACCGGCGAGTACGGCATCCGGATCGAGAACTTGGTGGCGGTGAAAGAAGCCGGGGAAATCCCGGGCGCTGAAAAGACGCTGCATGACTTTGAAACGCTGACGCTCGCCCCCATCGACCTTAATCTTGTGGATGTGGACGTACTGACGCCCGCCGAAAAGCAATGGCTGAACGACTATCACGCGCGCGTGCGCGCCGAGGTTGGCAAGCTGGTGGATGCCGAAACAAAGGCGTGGCTGGTTGAGGCGACGAAAGCGATATAGTGCATCATCCGGAAAAGTGGCGGCCGGTTTTCCGATAAGATCATGCGCAACTCAAGAGTCTAACCTCCGATAAGCGCCACAAAGTCATCCTCGCTGATGACTTTCACGCCCAGTTTCTCGGCCTCTTTCAGCTTCGAGCCCGCACCAGGACCGGCAACGACCAAGTTGGTTTTAGCCGACACCGAGCCAGCTACTTTTGCGCCTAAGCTTTGCGCTTTGGCTTTGGCTTCGCTGCGGGTCATGGTAGCCAGGTTGCCGGTAAAGACGACCGTTTGCCCGGCGATCTTGGAATTCGTCGTATCGGCCTGCACAAAGTCTTCGATGGTGTCCAACTGGTCGGCCAAATCGTCGATGGCCTCTAGGTTTTGCTTCTCGGCAAAGAAGGCCACCAGTTCGTCTTTCACAGATTCACCGAAAGATTCGATGTTCTGCACTTCGGCGTTGGCTTCTGCATTGCCGCGTGCGGCCGCCATCATCGCTTTGCGCCAGTCTTTGAACGATCCGTAATGCTGGGCCAGCAACCGCGCTTTGGCTTGCCCGATCAGGCGAATACCAAGGGCATAAATAAACCGCTCTAGCGAAATCACACGCCGCGCATTGATGGCGTCGAACAACTTTCTAACTGACTGCGGGCCCCAGCCTTCGCGGTTTTGCAGTTTGCGCAATGGGTCGGTGTCGCGCTTTTCCAGCTTGAACAAATCCGCCGGTGTTTTAATCATGCCTTCGGCGAAAAACTCTTCGATATTCTTTTCGCCCATGCCTTCGATATCAAACGCCTCGCGGCTGACGAAATGCCGCAAACGCTCAACCGCTTGCGCCTTGCAAAACAGCCCGCCGGTGCAGCGTAAAATCGCTTCGTCTTCTTCGCGGTGAGCCTTCGAACCGCACACAGGGCAGTGATCCGGGAATTTGTACTTCTTTGCGTTCTTCGGTCGTTGGTCCAGCTTCACTTCGACGATTTGCGGAATCACGTCGCCCGCGCGCTGAATGACAACCGTATCGCCTTCGCGAATGTCCTTGCGTTCAATTTCATCCTGATTGTGCAGGGTGGCATTGGAAACGACCACACCGCCCACCGTGACAGGCGTTAATCGCGCCACGGGGGTCAGCGAACCTGTGCGGCCCACCTGAATTTCGATTTTCTCCAGGACCGTCTCGGCCTGTTGGGCTGGGAATTTGTGCGCAGCCGCCCAGCGCGGCGAGCGGCTGACAAACCCTAAGCGCTTCTGCCAGTCGATGCGGTTGATTTTGTAGACAATGCCGTCGATGTCGTATTCCAGCTTGGCGCGGCGGCCTTCAAGATCGCGGTAGGCCTTCACAAGGTCTTTGACGCTTTTGCACAGCTTTGAGTCTGTGTTAACCGGAAAGCCCCAGGCTTTTAGTTGGCCTAGAAATTCCCAGTGTGTGGCCCACTCAATGCCTTCTACGGCACCGGCCGCGTAGGCGAATAATTTCAGTGGGCGCTCGGCGGTGATTTTAGTGTCCAACTGGCGCAACGAACCGGCGGCGGCATTGCGCGGGTTGGCGAAAATCTTACCGCCCTTTTTGGCTTGGGCTTCGTTCATGGCCATGAAGTCGGACTTGGTCATGTAGACCTCGCCGCGGACTTCCAGCAGCTTGGGCACCTGGCCCAGCAAATCGGCACTCACCAGTTTTTCCGGCAAGCCTTTTTTGATGGTGCGGATATTGGCGGTAATGTCTTCGCCTTCCACGCCGTCGCCGCGCGTGGCAACCACGGTGAGCTTGCCGTTCTCATACCGCGCCGAGAATGAAAGCCCGTCGATCTTGGGTTCGGCGGTAAATTCAATCACCTCATCAGCGCCGAGCTTCAAAAACCGACGAATGCGGGCATCGAAGTCCGTAACGTCATCCTCGCTGAAAAGGTTGTCCAGCGACAGCATGGGCGTTACGTGCTTCACCTTCTTGAAGCCGCTGGCAACTGCTGCACCGACTTTCTTGCTGGGGCTGTCGGCGCGGATCAGCTTCGGAAAGCGTTTTTCGATTTCAGTGTTACGCCGTGTCAGGGCGTCGTAGTCGGCATCGGAAATCGTGGGCGCATCTTCGCGGTGATACGCCACATCGTGTTCCGCAATCTCGGCGGCGAGGTTCTTGAGTTCTTTTTCTGCTTCGGCTTGCGTCAGGGCATCGACGGCCTTTTTGCGTAGGCCCGCGCTCAAGATGCTGTTCCTGCGATCAAGCGGTTTGCTGCCGCGCGCGCTTCGGCGGTGACTTTGTCGCCGGCCAGCATACGCGCCACTTCTTCCAGACGCTCATCGGCGCCGAGCAAGCCCACCTTGGTGGTGGTTTCGCCCGCCTTCGTGCCTTTGGCGACGCGCCAGTGATGCTGGCCGCGCGCCGCCACTTGGGGTGAGTGCGTCACAACCAAGATCTGCACATCTTTTGCCAGGCGCTCCAAGCGTTCGCCCACGGCGTTGGCCGTCGCACCACCAATGCCGGTATCCACTTCGTCAAAAATCAGTGTCGTCAGGTTTTGCGTGTCGGCCAGCACCACTTTCAGCGCCAGCATGAACCGCGCCAGTTCACCACCCGACGCAATTTTGGCCAGAGGGCCTGCCGGCATCCCTGGGTTCGTGGACACCTCGAAGGTTACTTTGCTGTAGCCGCGTGCGCTCCAGTTTTCAGAGCCCGCCGTGCCGATGGTGGTTTTGAAGGTTGCTTTATCCAGCTTCAACGGCGCCAGTTCCTTAGCGACGCCCTTATCGAGTTTCAGCGCTGCCGCAATGCGGGCTTCGTGGAGTTTCTGCGCGGCGGTTTCAAACACCAGCTTTGTCTTGCTGACGGTCGCCGCCAAGTCGCGAATGCGGTCGGCGCCGTGGTCGATGCTGTCCAACTGCGCCTTCATGTCGGCCTGTACCTGGGGCAGGTCATCGACCGCGCATTTGTGTTTGCGCGCAACAGCCTTTAACGCGAACAGGCGTTCTTCGGCTTGCTCCAGTTCTTTGGGCTCGGATTCAACTTGGGCGGCTGTTCGGTCCAGTTCTTGCAGAACGTCGGCCGTTTCGATGACGGCGCGCTCAAGGGCCTGACACAAGGCATCAAGCGTACCGCCGGCTTGCGGCGCGATGCGGGCAAGCTTACTGGCGGTGGTGCGCAGCAGGCTTTCCACGTCGGTGTCGCCCGCGAGACTGCTGCGTGCATCAGCCAGTGCAGCGACAATGTGCTCGGCGTTCTTCAGTAAAGCGCGGCGGTCTGAAAGGTCTTTTTCTTCGCCCGTGCGCGGCGCCAAGTCATCTAACTCGGTCAGGGCTGCGCGCAAAAATGTCTCATCGGCAGCCGCTTTGGCTGTGGCGGCCTCGGCATCTTTCAAAGCTTGCGAGGCCGTGCGCCAGGCTTCGAAGGCGTCTGCGCACGTGCGGTCCAAGCGGTCGCTGTCTTTGGCTTTGCGGTAATCGTCCAGTACGTCCAGATGCGTACCGGGGTCGAGCAGGCCGTGTGTATCGAATTGGCCGTGCACTTCCACCAGATGTTCGGCGATGGTGCGCAACAAGCTGACACTGACCGGCTGGTCATTGATGAACGCCTTGCCGCGTCCATCGGCCGAGACAATGCGGCGTACAACGATGCTGTCATCCTCAGCCGAAATATCTTGTTCGGCCAACAGCGCCAGCGCGGGGTGGCGCTTGGTCAACAGGAAGGATGCTGTCACCGAGAGTTTGTCGGCCTTGCTACGAATAAGGTTGGCTTCGGCGCGTGCGCCAAGGGCCAAGCCCAACGCATCAAGCACGATGGATTTGCCAGCACCGGTTTCGCCCGTCAGAACGCACAAGCCGCGTTCGAACTCGATATCGAGTTTGTCGATCAGCACAACATCGCGAATGGAGAGATGCGTCAGCATGGGCGCTTAAGACCCCCCGAGGTGTTTAAACCCCTGCCTCTACCAGATTTGATACCATGGTTTAGCGGCCACTTCTTGCTGCACTGATTTGGGGATGCGCCCCTGCACCAGTTCATAGGCGTCTTCGTACCAATCCGTGCCTGGGTAGTTGAAGCCCAAGACGGCAGCGTTCTTTTTCGCTTCGTCCATAATGCCCAGGATCGAGTAGGCCTCGGTCAGGCGGTACAAAGCTTCGGGCACGTGCGTGGTGTCGCCGTATTGCTCGACCACGGTCTTAAAGCGGTTGATGGCGGCTAGGTACTGCTTGCGGTTCAGGTAGAAGCGCCCGACGGTCATTTCTTTACCGGCCAGGTGGTCGCGGGTCAGGTCAATCTTCAAGGTGGCGTCGCGGGCGTAGCTGGAACTGGGGAAGCGCGTGACCACGTCCTGCAAGGCTTCGAGGGCCTTGCGTGTCATTTCCTGGTCGCGTTGCACGTCGGTGATCTGCTCGTAGTAGCACAGACCTTTCAGGTAGTAGGCATAGGCGACATCCCGGTTGCCGGGGTGCACGGCGATAAAGCGATCCAGGCTCGTAATCGCGTCGTCGTATTTGTTGTTTTGGTACTGCGCATAGGCCGACATCAACTTGGCCTTGGTGGCCCACACCGAGTAGGGGTGCTGGCGTTCGACTTCATCGAAGTACTGGGCGGCGTCTTTGAAGCGGCCGTCTTCCAGGTACATCATGGCCTGGCTGTAGATCTCGTAAACCGTACGCTCTTTGTATTCGATCTCATCGTCGCTGGAGCACGCGCTTAAGGCTACGGCTATGCCCAAGACCAAGGCGAGCGGGCGGATCAGTGAAGCGCGGATCAGCGAGCGGATAGAGGTCGCGAAAATGGACACGTCAGTCACATCTCCGAAGGGGTTTGAGTGAGACGGCGGATCAGCAGCGACCCCTGGAAGGGTGAGCTGACCAGCGCCAGGGCGCGGAGTATATCATTGGCGCTGGTCCTGTCACGACAACATAAGCCCCCGCAATCATTACAGATTACGGCAATTCCCGACTCGGGTTCGGAGGGGATTCAGCAGCGCTGTTTAGGCTAAGGCGGCGGCGACGGCCGGTTGCGCATCCAGCCATGTGGCCGGGCGCGGATTGTCGTCGATGTTGACCAGTTCCCAGCAGGTGGGGTCCGACAACACTTGCTGCATCAGGCGGGCCGTATCGGCGTGGCTTGAGCAGTAGCCCGAGAAATAGCCAATGATGGGGTGGCCGCACAGGTACAGGTCGCCGATGGCGTCCAAAACCTTATGACGGACAAATTCGTTGGCGTGGCGCAGGCCGTCTTCATTCAGGATGCGGTCGCCGTCGACCACAATCGCGTTTTCCAGGCTGCCGCCGCGGGCCAGGCCCGCTTCGCGCAAGGCTGTCACTTCCGAGAGCAGGCCAAACGTACGCGCCCGGCTGATTTCGGTCTTAAAGGTCTCATCTGAGACTATGAAACTGCAGAACTGACGGCCAATGGCTGCGGCTTTGAAGTCGATCTCAAAATCAATGTGCAGGTCGTTGGGCGAGGGCGAGAACGACACGCGCTTGCCATTCACGGCAAATGTCTTGGTTTTGCGGATCCGAAGCGCCTTGCGGGGCGCTTGCAGTTCGGTAATGCCGGCGCATTCCATCAGGAACATGAAGGGCCAGGCGCTGCCGTCCATAGCCGGCACTTCAGGGCCGTTCACTTCCACCACGGCATTGTCGATGCCCATACCATAGAAAGCGGCCATCAGGTGCTCGACGGTGGCGACCGAAACGCCGTTTTCGTCGGCGATGACGGTGCACAGGCGGCTATCGGTGACACTGGTCCAGTGCGCGGGAATTTCAGCGCCACCACCAACCAAATCCGACCGGCGGAAGACAATGCCGGTATTGGACGGGGCAGGGTGCAGTTTCAGCGCAACGCGAGAGCCGGAATGCAGACCGACGCCGGTGCAGCCAATGGATGTTTTGAGGGTTTTTTGAAGGACGGGACGGCGGGAGAACGTTGAGGTCGGCACACGCGAACCAGTCAAACGTTCCGGGTTGCTAAAATCCAAGTTCATATCACCAATCTTTCAATACACATCCTGTCGGCATGTTCCCATGCGCCCAGGCACTGTGTTCATTCTTGGGTAGCAACCCCCGAGACCGTATAGCCAGATATTTGCAGAACGGCTTTGGAAGACAAGGGGAAAAATGTAGCGCTTGCAACATTTTATGGGCTGGTTGCGGGGAGGATACACAGGCCAAAATCAACCTCCCTACATCCGGTCCATAGCCTTATCGGGGCGGTAACAAATCACGTACTTTTGTCGAATTTGTGAGAGTTTGCGGCAATTTAGGGGCACAACGAAAAAGGGGCCTGCGGTAAGGCAGGCCCCTTTATAACGTCTGGCGGCGGGTTTAGTTCGCTTGGCGCCGCAAGAATGCCGGGATCTCAAGTTCATCGTCACTTTGTGACGACACCATGCGATCAGACGGGCCGACGGCGATGTTAATGGCCGGGCTGGCCTTTTCCACCTTCATGGGCTCGGTCACGGCTTTCGGAGTCTCATCAACCTTCTTGGCCGTGAGGTTGCGATAGCGGCTGAACAGGCTTAAGCGGCTGCCTTCTGCTTTCGCTGGGGCCGGAGCCGGAGCAGCGGGTGCAGGGGCAGGAGCGGCGGCCTTAGGTTCCGCAAGCCGCGGTTCCATCATCGGAGCAGCCGGGGCGGTGGCGACCATCGGCGCGCGCGGGATAAAGGTGTCACGCACGTTGACCTGCGGGCGCTCCACCATCGGACGATCAACCGTCACCAGCGGAATACGGGGCTGGGCGACCGGCGGGGCGGCGCGCAGCGTTTCCACCAGAGCTGCCGCTTGGGCCGCTTGCGGCATCGCCACCGGGGCAGCTTCCGCCACCATCGGTGCCGGACCTTCGGCGATCACCGGGACGGACTCGACGGCTGCCGCCATCGTTTGCTCTTCCATCGCGGCTTCCACCATCGGTTCGGGCATCGGAGCCGGAGCTTGGGCCATTTCAGCCTTCTCGGCTTTCAGCACGGCAGCCATCTTCGCCAACACCTTCTCTTCGGCGCTGGGTTCGCTGGCCCGCATGACCGGCGCGGCCGTCATGGTGGGCGTCAGGCTCGGGGCCGTCATCGCGGGCGCCGGGCCGGGGCCCGTGCCGAACGATAACGTGGGTTGTACCGGAGCACGTATGACCGGAGCCGCCGTCTTGGCAACTGCCGGAGCAGCAGTGCGGGTGTCAGGCATCAGCCGACCCACCGCACGGGTTTCGGTGGGCTTGAACATCGGGCGCGGCTGAACGCCAACATCCGAGTCAATGCCGGTCGCAACCACAGACACGCGGATACGGCCGTCCATGCTTTGATCGAAGCATGAGCCGAAGATGATGTGCGCATCGGACTCGACTTCGTCTCTGATCCTATTGGCAGCTTCATCCACCTCGAACAGCGTGATGTCGTTGCCGCCGGTGATGTTGATCAACACACCCTTGGCACCCTTCATCGACGTTTCTTCCAGCAGCGGATTGGCAATGGCGGCCTCGGCGGCATCAAGCGCACGACGGTCGCCCGTCGCTTCGCCCGTGCCCATCATGGCGCGGCCCATTTCCTTCATGACCGTGCGCAAGTCGGCGAAGTCCAAGTTGATCATGCCGGGCATGATGATCAGGTCGGTGACGCTGCGCACGCCGCCGTACAGAACATCGTCCGCCATCTTGAAGGCGTCAGAGAAGGTGGTCTTTTCATTGGCCACGCGGAACAGGTTCTGGTTCGGGATGACAATGAGGGTGTCCACCAAGTCGGCCAATTCTTCGATGCCAGCATCAGCCAGACGCATTCTGTTGGCACCTTCAAAGTGGAAGGGCTTCGTTACGACGCCGACCGTGAGAATCCCCATCTCACGGGCGATACGCGCGATCACAGGGGCTGCACCGGTGCCGGTGCCGCCGCCCATGCCGGCGGTAATAAACGCCATATGACTGCCGTCGATCTCGCGGGCAATGGCTTCAATCGATTCTTCAGCCGCATGACGGCCGATATCGGGGCGCGCACCAGCGCCCAATCCTTGGGTCATGTCGCGGCCCAGTTGGATACGGCGGTCGGTACGAGACATCGTCAAAGCCTGCGCATCGGTATTGGCGACCACGAAGTCGACGCCTTCCAGCGAGGCTTGGATCATGTTGTTCACCGCGTTGCCACCGGCGCCGCCGATGCCGACAACAGTGATGCGAGGCTTTAACTGCGCCTCGATCGTCGTCTTAGGTACGCTTAAGTTGATTGTCATTTTTAGGCTCCATCAGTGTTTTTTTGAGTGTTCGTTGCAACGACACCTGCGGGTTCCCGCAGTCTTTTTTTGTTTCGGGACACGTACGGCGGACCGGTCTTCCGCAGCGATGTCCCAGATTCGGCCCTTCCTCTCATCAGAAGTTCTCCCGCAGCCATTGGCCGATCCGGCCAAAGCCACGTTTTTGATTGGCGGCATTCATCGCCGCATAATTTGGACGCAAGACGTGTTCTTTGAGGCCATAACGCAGAAGCCCTGCCGCAGTCGCAAAGGCAGGGCCGCTGACGGACTCAGGCAAACCCCGGATCAGCTTGGGGCGGCCCAGACGCACCTGTTTATCGAGCACGAGTTCAGCCAGATCGCGTAAGCCTTCCAGCTGGCTTGCGCCACCGGTCAGCACCACGCGGCGACCCGCGCTCTTGTAGAAACCGCTGGCCTCGAGGTGAGAGCGCACAAGCTCTAATGTTTCCTCGATGCGCGGCTGAATGATCTGCACCAGCATGGACTTGGGCACTTCTGATGCTTGGGTTTCATCGTCTTCACCCACCAGCGGCACCTTCAGCAGTTCGCGTGCATCGCTGGGCATCATGGCGACCGTGCCGTAGACGGTTTTCAACCGTTCGGCCTTGGCGACCGGCGTCGACAAGCCCTTGGCAATGTCGTTGGTGACGTGATTGCCGCCGATGCCGAGGGTTTCAACAAAAACCACCTGGCTTTCCATGAACACGGCGATGGATGTCGTGCCGCCGCCCATGTCGATGACGGTCACACCCATGTCTTTCTCGTCATCAACCAAGCAGGCCAGCCCAGATGCATAGGGCGAGACAACCCGGCCTTTGATGTCGAGGTGGCAGCGGTCGATAACGGTCGACAAGTTGCGCGATGGACCGATCCCGGCGGTGACCAGGTGGATGTTCACCCCCAGCTTCTCGCCGTACATGCCACGCGGGTCGATAATGCCGTTGCCGCCGTCGATGCTGTAGCCCGTAGGGATACAGTGGATCAATTCGCGGTCGGCAGCATCGAACATGTTTGATCCGTGGTCGAGCACGCGGCGCACATCGGTGTCGCGGATTTGGTGGCCCGAGACCGCCAATTCCACATCCACGCGTGTAGAACGCGGCGTGCCGCACGACATGTTCAGGAACACCTGATCCACGCGCACGTTGGCCATCTGTTCGGCGGCTTCCACCGCCTCACGGACCGAGGTTTCGACTTCTTCCAGGTTCGCGACCTGGCCGTTGCGCATGCCGCGCGAACGATGATGCCCCACACCAACGACTTGCAGGTCGCCGTCTTCACCGCCTTGGGCGATGAAACAGGCGACCTTCGTGGTGCCGACATCCAGCGCGGCAATATTTGCGCCGGTGAACACAGCTTTTGACACTGAACTCTGCTCCTTAAACTTTCTCGCCAATGTCTGCTCCGTTCGGCCGTTCTCTCTCTTTAAACATCCTGTTTCGCACTCTTTGTGGTGCTGGAA
>JAEUKL010000335.1 GCA_016793005.1 Rhodospirillaceae bacterium
CTTGCGGCCGTACTCCCCAGGCGGAGTGCTTATCGCGTTAGCTTCGTCACTGAGAGGTAAACCCCCCAACAACTAGCACTCATCGTTTACAGCGTGGACTACCAGGGTATCTAATCCTGTTTGATCCCCACGCTTTCGCGCCTGAGCGTCAGTACCGAGCCAGATGGCCGCCTTCGCCACCGGTGTTCTTCCTAATATCTACGAATTTCACCTCTACACTAGGAATTCCGCCATCCTCTCTCGGACTCTAGCGATCCCGTTTCAAAGGCAGTTCCGGAGTTGAGCTCCGGGATTTCACCTCTGACATGGATCACCGCCTACGCGCGCTTTACGCCCAGTAATTCCGAACAACGCTAGCCCCCTTCGTATTACCGCGGCTGCTGGCACGAAGTTAGCCGGGGCTTCTTATACGGGTACCGTCATCATCGTCCCCGTCGAAAGAGCTTTACAACCCGAAGGCCTTCTTCACTCACGCGGCATGGCTGGATCAGGGTTGCCCCCATTGTCCAATATTCCCCACTGCTGCCTCCCGTAGGAGTCTGGGCCGTGTCTCAGTCCCAGTGTGGCTGATCATCCTCTCAGACCAGCTACAGATCGTCGGCTTGGTAGGCCGTTACCCTACCAACTACCTAATCTGACGCGGGCCCATCTCGTAGCGATAAATCTTTCTCCCGGAGGAGGCATCCGGTATTAGCTCAAGTTTCCCTGAGTTATTCCGGACTACGAGGAAGGTTCCCACGCGTTACGCACCCGTGCGCTACTCGTGTATTGCTACACGCGTTCAACTTGCATGTGTTAAGCCTGCCGCCAGCGTTCGTTCTGAGCCAGGATCAAACTCTCAAGTTGACTTGGAGCATTTCCCTGCACAATCACAATCGTTAGCATGTATTACTGCTTGATTGAGATGCTTAGGATAAACGCTCTGTCATCGACAGAACGCCGCCTACGCATCCCTTTCGTTTTCGTCTATTCACAATGTCAAAGAGCGCATTTTTTCGACCGGTATTTCAGCACCGTTACAGCGCTAGAATTAGTCGAAAAAAATCCCACCCGCCGGAAACCGTTGCTGTGTCCCTCGGCGTCGGGAGGCGGTTTCTACCCCCGTGACCCCCAGGCGTCAAGCGCCAAATTAACAATTAATAACGCTATATATTTCAAATACTTAGATGGCCCCCTGCTAGAGGGCCTGCGAAATAGTTTTGCCCCTTCCTGGCCCTGTGAAAAGTGTTGATAAGTCGATTTATATTAATAAATACAGACACTTAAGTTAATTTTAGGGCGATTCACGAAAACCGCGTGCGATGCGAAATTGGCGAATCATCCCGAATCACCCCACGAGATTCGCGCGATAAACGGTTGATTAATCACCTGAATCGCATGATGGGGCGTTGACAGGGTGTGGCCTGTCAGCCACACTCTCTTTCACGGCTTACGCAACAAAATCACAAACTGAGTGAGCCGGGACAGAAAACACTGGTTGGGGCGATCCGTTAGTCAATCGGGGCGTCCACCGAGAGAAAGGGTGGAGAATGGCCAAGGCTTTATGGCCCGGGGTATCGCTGTGTGCCTGCGCGGGCGCCCTGCTGGGTGCCGCGACAACATTCATTTTACCGGCACAGCACGACGCCTCGGAACCGCTTGATACAGCGTCTGCGCACGTCAGCGAAATTTCACAAATTCAGATGGATTTGGCCGGGATCGAGTTGGCCGTGCGCCGCGTCGCAACAGCCGCCATCGATGCCACCAAGACTGTAAAGGTCAAAGCCGGCGATACACTTGGCGACGTCCTTCAGCGCAGCGGCGTTGATCGCAGCGTCGCCGTCGATATCGTTGAAGCCATCAAGCAAGTTTACAATCCGCGCCGCTTGCAAAGCGGCCAAGCCCTCACCCTCAATTTCATTGATCATGCGAACGACCGCCATCTCGGCGAAATGTCGTTTGAAACATCGCCTGGCCAAACAGTTGCGGTCGAGCGCGCTGATGACGGTTCCTACATCGCACGCAAAGTAGTGGCTGAAACGCACCGCGAAACCGTGCGTTACGACGGCACGATTTCATCAAGCCTGTTTGCCGCCGCCGCCGATGCGGGCGTGCCCGACAAAGTGATGTCGGACATGGTGAGCATGTTTGCCTATGACGTCGATTTCCAGCGCGACATTCAGGAAGGCGACACATTCTCGGTCATGTTTGACCGCACCGTCACGAAAGACGGCCGCGTCATCAGCAACGACGGCATCAAACTGGCCAGCATGACGCTGAGCGGCAGCACCAACAAACTCTTCGCCTTCTACATGCCCGACGGCACGGTGGATTTTTACAACGAAAAGGGCGAAGGCATTCGTAAGGGCTTGAAGCGCACGCCTATCAACGGCGCGCGCCTGACCTCGGGCTTCGGTGCACGGCGCCATCCGATTTTAGGCTACACCAAGATGCACCAGGGCATCGACTTCGGCGCACCAATCGGTACGCCCATTCTGGCTGCCGGCGACGGCGTGATCGAAAAGCGCGAAGTGTTCGGCGGCTACGGCAATTACATCCGCATTCGCCACGGCGACGGTTATGCCACCGCCTATGCTCACCTCAGCCGCTTCGGCAAAAACGTCCAGGTCGGCCGCCGCGTCAAGCAAGATGAAATCATCGGTTACGTCGGCACCACGGGCAGTTCCACCGGCCCGCACCTCCACTACGAAATCTTGCAAAACAGCCGCCAAGTGAACCCGATGAAGGTGAAGTTCGCCTCGTCGCAAAAGTTGGAAGGCACGCTTGCCGCGAAGTTCCGCGAAGCCCGCTTAAGCACGGAACGTCAATACGCGGCCCTGGCCCCCAGCAATGCTGTGGCCATGCTGGCGCAGCCTAAAGACAACGGCGCCAACGGCCTCGCGGCAAACTAGATTTCGCAAAAACAGACGAAACAAAAACCCGGCCTCAACAGAGTGCCGGGTTTTTCTTTGGGCTATTTAGGACCAGCGGTTTACGCCGCGGCCTTCATTTGGCGGCCATTGAGGATCAGGCCATCCTCACCGGCGGAGATTTTCACCGTCGCCCCTTCCGGAATTTGACCATCCAGAACCGCCATCGCCAGCGGGTTTTCAAGGTTACGCTGGATCACGCGCTTCAAGGGCCGCGCACCATACACCGGGTCGTAACCGCGTTCGGCCAGCCAGGCGCGGGCTTTGTCGTCCAGCGCCAGGATGATGCCGCGCTCCTCTAAACGCTTAGCCAAGCGCTTAATCTGGATGTCGGCAATGCTGGCCATCTGCGACTTGAACAAGCGGTGGAACAGCAACACTTCGTCCAGGCGGTTCAGAAATTCCGGGCGGAAGACGGTGCGGACCACCGCCATTACCTGATCACGCACAGCGCCTGAATCTTCGCCGTCTTTTTGGTTGGCGAGAATGTCAGCGCCCAAGTTCGAGGTGAGCACAATCAGGGTGTTGCGGAAATCAACCGTGCGGCCTTGGCCATCGGTCAGCCGCCCATCATCCAGCACTTGCAGCAGTACGTTGAACACGTCCGGGTGCGCTTTTTCGACTTCGTCGAACAAGATCACCTGGTAAGGCCTGCGGCGGACAGCTTCCGTCAGCGCGCCACCTTCATCGTAGCCCACATAGCCCGGCGGTGCGCCGATCAGCCGCGACACAGAGTGCTTCTCCATGAACTCGGACATGTCGATGCGCACCATGGCCGTCTCGTCGTCAAACAAGAACTGGGCCAAGGCTTTTGTCAGTTCGGTTTTACCCACGCCTGTCGGCCCTAAGAACAGGAACGAACCAATGGGACGGTTGGGATCTTGCAGCCCCGCGCGCGACCGGCGCACGGCGTTCGACACAGCTTCAATCGCCTCGCGCTGGCCAATCACGCGCTTGCCGATCGACTCTTCCATGCGCAGCAGCTTCGCGCGTTCGCCTTCCAGCATCTTGTCGACCGGAATGCCGGTCCAGCGCGACACCACTTGCGCCACGTGCTCGGGTGTCACTTCTTCGTTCACCATCGAGCCTTGGGTGCCGGCTTTTTCGGCTTCTTTCAGGCGGCGTTCCAGTTCAGGAATCATCTGGTGCTGCAGGCGACCAGCCTTGTCGTACTCGCTCTTGCGCATGGCTTGCTCAAGCTCGGTGCGGGCACGGTCCAGCTCTTCCTTGATCTTGGTCGCATCAGCCAGCTTGGCCTTCTCGGCTTGCCAGCGCGATGTGAAGTCAGCCGACTTGGCCTCCAGGTCCTTCAGTTCGACCTCAAGTTTGCCCAAGCGGTCTTTGGAGGCATCGTCCTTTTCCTTGCGCAAGGCTTCGCGCTCAATCCGCAGCTGCAAGATGCGCCGGTCCAGTTCATCCAATTCCTCGGGCTTCGAATCAACCTGCATGCGCAGGCGGCTGGCCGCTTCGTCCATCAGGTCGATAGCTTTGTCGGGCAGGAAGCGATCCGTGATGTAGCGGTTCGACAGCGTGGCCGCCGTCACCAGTGCTGCATCGGAAATACGCACGCCGTGGTGCAGTTCGTATTTTTCTTTGATGCCGCGTAAGATCGAGATTGAATCCTCGACCGTCGGCTCGTTCACAAACACCGGCTGAAAGCGCCGTGCCAAAGCTGCGTCCTTCTCCACATGCTTGCGGTATTCATCCAGTGTCGTAGCCCCCACGCAGTGCAGTTCACCGCGCGCCAAAGCGGGTTTGAGCAGGTTCGACGCATCCATGGCGCCGTCCGCTTTGCCAGCCCCGACCAGCGTATGCATTTCGTCGATGAACAGAATGATCTGCCCGGCTGCCGTGGTGACCTCGTTCAGGACGGCTTTTAACCGCTCTTCGAATTCGCCGCGGAATTTCGCCCCAGCAATCAACGAGCCCATGTCCAACGACAAAAGCTGTTTGTCTTTCAAGCTTTCAGGGACATCGCCGTTGACGATGCGCAAGGCCAGGCCTTCAACGATGGCGGTCTTGCCCACGCCGGGCTCGCCGATCAGGACGGGGTTGTTTTTCGTGCGGCGCGACAAAACTTGCACCGTGCGGCGAATTTCTTCGTCGCGGCCAATCACCGGATCAAGCTTGCCGGTGCGCGCGGCTTCGGTGAGATCGCGCGCGTATTTCTTCAAGGCATCGTATTGGTTCTCGGCCGAGGCGGTATCCGCCGTGCGGCCTTTGCGCAAATCCTTGATCGCCGCGTTCAGCTTTTGCGGTGTTACGCCGCTGTCAGACAAAATCTGCGCGGTCGAGCCTCCGGCACTCAACGCCAGCAGCATGATTTCGGCCGTGACGAAACTATCGCCGGCCTTTTCGGCGCTTTGTTGGGCCTGGTCGAGGACGCGGTTCAAGTCCTGCGAGAGGTACATCTGCGCAGCGCTGCCCTGAACGGCAGCAACTTTGCTCAACGCCTTTTCGGTACTTTCAAGGGCCCGTTTGGGGTCGCCACCCGCGCGGCGAATCAGGCCGGCGGCCATGCCTTCGCTGTCATCGAGCAGCGCCTTCAATAAATGCTCAGGCGTGACGTGCTGATGGTTGCTGCGCAGCGCAATGGTTTGCGCGGCCTGCAAAAAGCCTTTTGCGCGATCGGTAAACTTTTCAAGATTCATAATGACCTGCCTTCAGCCTCTGACGAAGGTTTCAGGCCCCTGGATAGGCAGCGCAAAACCCCCTCAAGAAAGCATAGTCATCATCTGGGGCGGGGTCATGCCTGTCGCAAGGTCCCCGCCGGAAAAATAGCTCGAATTTTGAAGCGAAACCGTACGCCTAGCCGGCGTCCGCAGGCTCAGCCTGGCGGGGCTGGCCGCCTTCACGGCGCGGCCCAAAGCGGCGGCGGCCACCCTGGCGCGGGCGATTACCACGCTCCGCACGCTGCTCGCCACCCCCGTTACCCTCGGGCTCGGCATTGCTGTTGGCGACGGGTTCAGCGTGCTGCGACTGAGAATCGTTGCCAAACAACTGCGGCGGCAAGCCGATGTCGCCATCGTCATGGTGCTGCTGTTGTTGCGGCGGCTGCTGGTACTGCTGCTGCGCGTAAGCGGCTTGCGGTTGCGCCTGAACGTGCGGCTGCGCGTCGCCGGCCGGCGTAGACGGAATAAGGTTTTGCGATGGTCCGGGCGGAAGATCGGGCCCAGAGTTGTAGTCCTGGAAGTTGCCCTGGTTGTCCTGACCGTCGAAACCACGGTCCTGGTTGGGCTGGCCGTTGTTGAAACGGCGCTGCTGGTTTTGCTGGCCCTCGAAACGGGCGTTGATCACGCGGTAGTAGTGATCGGCATGCTGGAAATAATTTTCGGCGAGAACGCGGTCGCCTTGGGAACTGGCATCACGGGCAAGCGCTAAAAACTTGTCCATCAACTGCTGGGCATTGCCCCGCATACGACCGGCGTTGTGGTCAAAATTTGGATTACGCCCGCCACCACCGCCGCCGCCTTGATGCATGCGCGGTTTGCCGCCGTTGCGGCCCCGTTGCCGACCCTTCATGATTCTCTACTGTGCTGTTTGCGCAATTAAAACGTTCCGACCCATCCGGCTGATTCGCCCGCTTCGGAATGCCTTACGGCATCACGGCAGCATCTGCTGCGCGGGGTATTTCAATTGTCCGGAGTTCGTTCAATCAAGCGATCCCCTGATCGCTTGGGCGAGGCAATATCTGACTTGTCGATGGCTGGACAAAAGCAGGCGCTGCCTTCGCTTTACGGCAAATATCGTATTCGGCTTTCGGACAGAGTCCAACACTTTTTTTGACCCCAAAGCGCCTATATTTCGGCGACCAAACAGCGCGGAATGGCTGCCAAATCCGACCGTATTTCCACGACTCGGAACGCAGCGTCTTCCAGCAACGCGGCCACCTGGCCCGCCTGCCCCAGCCCTACTTCCAGTGCCAGCAGACCGGGGCTCTGCGCGACCCGGCGCAGATCAGAAATAATTGCGCGGTAGCACTCAAGGCCATCAGGCCCGCCAAACAAGGCGCGCTCAGGGTCATAGCGCACTTCGGGCGACAGCTGCGCCATGTCATCGGCGTTCAAATACGGCGGGTTGCTGACAACAATATCAAACGGGCCCGACAACGCCTCGGCCCACGACATGCGCGCAAACTGCACACGCGTATCCAAATTATTCTTCATGGCATTGCGCCGGGCCACGCGCAGGGCTTCTTCACTTTGGTCGATGGCAACACCTGTTGCATCCGGAATCGCATGCAGCAGCGCAAGCATGATGCAGCCGGTGCCGGTGCCCAGATCGAGAATCCGCGGCGCGGATTTGTATCTGTGCTTATGGTCAATCACCGCACTGACCAGCACCTCCGTATCTGCGCGCGGGTCTAGCGTGGCGGGCGTTACATCGAACGGCAGGCCCCAGAACTCACGTTGTCCGATAATGCGCGACACCGGCTCACGCGCGATACGCCGCTGCACCAATTGTTCAAGCAAGGCATTTTGTGCCTCGGTTAGCGGCATGTCGTTACGCAGGAACGTCACCGCCGTATCGGCGTTCAGAACATGGGCAACCAAAATCCGCGCATCAAGCCGCGGATTGTCGACGCGCGCCTGCTTTAAAGTACTGGTGATCTCTAGAATCGCGTCGCGGAGCGTGCGCAAATCTTAAGTCCTAAAGCCTTAGGCCATTGATGCCATACGCGCCGCTTGGTCTTCGGCGGTCAGCGCATCGACAAAGTCATCCAGCCCCAAACCATCCAGCACTTCTTGAATGTTGTAGACGGTCTTGTTGATGCGATGATCGGTCACGCGGCCTTGCGGGAAATTGTAGGTGCGGATGCGTTCAGAGCGGTCGCCGCTACCCACCTGGTTTTTGCGGTCCGCAGCGCGTTCGGAATCCAGTTTCTGGCGCTGCGCATCGTACAACTTGGCGCGCAGCATCTTCATGGCTTTGTCTTTGTTCTTGTGCTGGGACTTTTCATCCTGGCACTGGGTGACGACACCTGTAGGCAAGTGCGTAATACGCACGGCAGACTCTGTTCTATTGACGTGCTGACCACCCGCGCCTTGCGCACGGTACACGTCGATGCGCAGATCGTCGGTCTTGATTTCGATTTCAACGTCTTCCACTTCGGGCAGCACGGCAACCGTCGCCGCAGACGTGTGCACACGACCGCTTGCTTCGGTATCAGGCACGCGCTGCACCCGATGCACG
>JAEUKL010000362.1 GCA_016793005.1 Rhodospirillaceae bacterium
TACCTCGCTCAAAACTTCACGGCGGGCCTTGGTTTTTGTGGGCAAAAATCCGCCGAAGTAAAAGCGGTCCGTGGGCAGCCCTGCGCCCATAAGGGCGGTGACAGGGGCCGACGGCCCTGGAATTGGCACAACTGCGATCCCATGATCGACACAATCTTTGACCAGCTTATAGCCAGGATCCGAAATCAGCGGTGTACCTGCATCACTGACCAGAGCAAAGGATTCGCCGTTGCTCATGCGCGACAACAGTTGTGGCCGCACGCGCTCGGCATTGTGATCATGATAGGCCAGCATGGGCGTGGTTATGCCGAAGCGTTGTAACAATACTCCCGTCACGCGGGTATCTTCGCAGGCGATTGTTGCAACGGATTTCAGCGTAGCCGTGGCGCGTGCCGAAAGATCGCCTAAATTCCCAATGGGTGTGGCGACAACGTACAGGCACCCGGGGCCGGCATGCTTCTGCGCCTCATTTGGTGATGGCGTTGCGCTGTTCGCCGCTTTATGTGAACGTGATAAAGCCATACCGATCTAACCGAAATTTAAAAACCAAGAGCCGGGCCCAAATGACGTATCGCTGCCGTTCGCTGTCGCTTCTCCTGGCCGGCATGATTGCCTTCGCCGTGGCGGCTTGCGCATCTTCACCAGATGTAGCACCCCAGGCCCCGCGCGCCAAAGCCTCTGCAACAGCCCCGGCTGCTAAAGCCCCCCAAGCGAAGACGTCGCAAAAAACACCCCTGATTGGAAGCGCGCCATCGGTCCCGACACCGGTCGGGCGGCAGGTGCGTCCCCGCACCGATGCTTCGGGTATGGTCCGCGTCGGGCTTCTGGTGCCGCTGACGGGCACGTCTGCGCCCACGGGCCAGGGGATCCTCAATGCTGCCGAGATGGCGCTGTTCGAGATCGGCGATGAAAACCTGGTGCTGCAAATCTATGATACGCAAGGCACACCCGAAGGCGCTGTGATCGCGGCCAACAAGGCCTTAAGTGAAGGTGCCCAGTTATTCTTAGGCCCGCTGTTCGCCGGCGAAGTAAAAGCCATCACACCGCAGGCCCAAGCCGCTGGCGTGAACATTATTGGCTTTACCACGGACCCCGCCGTACAGGCGTCTAATGTGTTTGTGTTGGGCTTCCTGGTGGAAGCGCAGGTGCGTGAAGTGCTGACCTATGCGCGCAGTCAGGGCCGTCAGCACTTTGCCGTGCTGGCCCCCAGCAACGTCTACGGCCAGTCGGTCGTAGATTCCATCAACACGCTGGTGCCCTCAATGGGCGGTACGGTCAGCAAGGTGGCGTATTTTAATCCCAGCGGTTCCGACCTTGAAGACGTGGTGCGCCGCTTTGCTGATTTCGACAAACGCAAAGCCGCCCTGCAAGCCGAACGCAACACATTGTCAGCGAGTACCGATGAAGTGTCGCAGTTGGCGCTAAAACGCCTCGAACAGCAGGAAACCCTGGGCGATGTGGATTTCGATGCGGTGTTCATTCCGGAATCGGGTGGACGCCTTATTCAGGTGGCAAACCTGCTGCCGTTCTTTGATATCGACACCACGCGCGTACAGCTGATGGGCACAATGCTGTGGGCCACGCGCGGCTTGGGCCGCGAGAGCGCCATGGTCGGCGGAATTTATCCGGCGCCGGCGCAGGATGCGAACCGCGATTTCGCACAACGTTACCGCCAGACATTCGGCGGTACACCGCCGGCCCTGGCCAATCATGGTTACGATGCTGTCGCTTTGGCCGCCGTACTGGTTCGCAGCGGCAGCGCCGATCCGTTCCGTCACGACGCGATTGCCGATCCCGGCGGCTTTGCCGGCGTGGATGGCATTTTCCGGTTTCGCTCTAACGGGCTCTCGGAACGCGGTTTTGCAATCATGCAAATCACGCGCGATGGCGCCGACGTTGTACGTCCCGCGCCAAAAGACTTCGACGACGCGCAGTACTAAGGCTTAAAAATCGCAGACTATTGAACGCCAGGCTGGGCCGGATAAACGTTCTTGGCCAACGCATCTTTCAGGGTTTGCGCGGCTTGCAGTTGATTGCGCTCGACGATCACGCGGGTTTCGTCATTGTTCACGCCATAAACCGCCGCGTTCCAGTCTTTACGCGGCTTGATCACCGCACCTTCAAAACTTCCACCCGCGAACAAGCCGGCATTGAGCGAATAGGCCACAATGTCATTGCCGACATTGGTGGTGGTGGCCGCTTCAGCGCCAGCACCCAGCGAGCCCACGGAAATCCCGACGTTGGCGCCAAGCTTGAACTCATCGTTCAACACGGCGTCCAAGCCTTTGTCGGTCAGGATCATGAACACGATCTCGGAGGACTGCATACCGGCCTGCAAACCCAAACTACCTGCGGTCATACGGTAAAAAGCGGGGTCGCCAAAACTCGCATCAGCTTGACGCTTCACCAGCACGCCGTCGCCGTAGCTGCCGCCGATGATAAAACTGGCCTTGTAGTATTTCGGGATGATCAGCACGCCTTTGGAGCGGCGCAGAAAATCATCCATCGTCGCCGTGGTTTTTTGGCCCTGGCGTACGCGCTCAACCGTAATGGCGGCTTCATCCATGATATGGCGTGCATCCATCACATCGTCGGCTTGGGCCGGCGCTGCCGTCGCACACAGGGCCAGCAGCGAAATATTCAAGGTGTGACGGCGGGAAAATGTTTGAGACATTTGAATCTCCATTTACGTCGCAGGGCATTGTTTTTAAGCCGCGCGCACGCGGCCGTTCCTTGCGAAATGTTCACATCAATAGTGTCGAGCCTATGGCGAAATATACAGGAATCGGCCTTTAAAGCGCCGTTATAATTTTAAGCGCCATTATAATTTTAAGCGGCTTTATGAATCGCCCACGGAACGCGCGTTGAATCGTTTACGACTTTTCGCGTAAGAGCGTGTCGAGGTGGCGGCCCTGGAACAGGGTGATGCCGAGCTGGCTGCCGATCCGCACGGCCGCGTCTGAGTCACAGCGCGACAAAATGGTGCGGCCGCGGCGGCGCTCGCGGATCAGGTCCTTGAATTGCTGGGCACGCTCGGTGCCCATCATGGCGGCCAAATCCTGGGTCCACATCAGCTTGGAATAAGCCACGCCCAGGCGGTTACTGTCCGCATAGGGGTAGGTCTTGTAGGTTACGCCGTCGATGCAGATCCGGTAGCCACGCTCATGCACAAAGTCGCGCGCGAAGGTGAAGGCGCTTAAGTCGGCAAAAATATCTTCAAGGCGTACTTCAAGTACGATATCGCCCGACGAAGGTGCGAAGTTGTCGTCGAACGTCAGGAATTCTTCCGACAACAACGTGGCCACGTTCAGGTTGACGCTAAAACCATCACGCAGCAGTGATTTATCTTCCTTGCGCGACATCTGCGACATCACGCGTCTGTCCAGCGTCTGTGTCATGCGTTGGAACAGCCACGGATTTGCGGCAAAGTCGGTGTCGGGCATCACGGTTTCACGTAAGTCGGCAATCGAAACAAACACTTCGGTAAAAATCGATTCCGGCTTGCCGTCCTCGACGAAGGCGCAAATCGCTTGCCGACGGGTGAAGCTGGACAGATCAACGCGCGCCAAGGCTTCTTCAGCGCGCCCCAGACTTAACGGCGTCATAGGCTGGCCGCGTTCCATGTTGGCTTTAGCGACCTCACGTTCGGCCACCAACTCCTGAAGCGTTTTTCCAGCACCCTTCTCGTCGCCAACCTGCTTTTCGGCAAACGCCATCAACTTCTGGAAGTCCTGGCTCATATCGAACCAGCTGGTGATCTTGTTCTTGCGCGGGTCGGCCTTGAACTTCACCAGGATCGGGTCGGCGCTCCACAAGCGCAGCAATTTCATCAGGCATTTTTCAACAACGTCGACCTGGGTGGGTTCGTACATCACCATCAAATCGGCGTTACGCAGACGGTATAACCGTGCGGAACGTGTACGCACCATCTCATCGAACGCGGTCTCGGCGGCGCGGCAGCCATCGACGCCGCGGTTACTTTCGGCCAGGCGTGAAATATGCAGGCGCAGCATGCCGTGCTGTGTCGGGTCAGCGGCAATCGTGCGCAGGTCGTTCAGGAGCCGGCCCTCGTGGCTTTCGCCCAAGGGGTGGGTCAGCATGAAATCTGGGGCTTCGGCGTCGGACATTGCTGATCTACCTGTCCATCCTATCGCCGGACCGGCGCTTTACGCGCAGGCTTACTGAATGAATCAAGGAAGCGGCCTTGATACAAGCCGATCCCGGACCGCAAGCCCCACTGCAGCGCATCGGCTGAATCGACCCGTGACAGCACGATTTTGTCGCCACCGATCTGCTTCATCATGGAGGTTGCGCGTGATCCGCGCGGGTCCATCGTATTCAACAGCTCGTTCGACCATACCAGCTTTGCATAGTCGGGGCGCAACTTACCCACGTCCAGGACACTTAGCGCAGTCGTCGTCAAACCGTCGATCAGAACAGCATGGCCCATTTGCGACAGGGCAGACTCAACATCTTGGTAAAGCGTCAGGTTGGTCAGAACGTCGACAGCCTGAACTTCAATAATGATTTTCTGGCCTTTCTCGATACGGCTGACGAAACTTTCAAAAGTGGGCGTAACAACCGTTTCCAGATTCAAGTTCAGGCTGATGGCCGGTGCGCCGCGGGCATTCGGGTGCCGCGAAACCATTTCCAGCATACGCTGATCCATCGTGCGGCTTAAATCCTGGAACAACCACTTGTCGCCCAGCAAATTCACGTGCGGCGAAAGAACCTTCTGCATTTCTGCGATGGCCATGAAAAATTCATAGAACTCGATGGACGCTGCATTGGTTTTGGAATCAATACGAACGGCTACCTGATCGCGGATAAATGGCACCACATTGGCGAAGGCCAGTTTTTTCTGCACGTCATCCAAAGTTACAGGCGACAAGGGCGGAATGGCGTTTTCGCTGCGCGGCGGCATTTTTTGCGCCTGCGCCTTCAGTTGTTGGGCTGTATGGATGGCCAGTGCGGCATCAAGGCCCAAGTCAAACCACAAGATAAACCGATCCGGTTCGCCGTCTTTGATGTGTGTGACGGGGTCGCTTTCAAACAGCGTGCGAATACGTTCGCAAATATTGGCGACATCGCGCTGGCCCCCGGCGCTGACGACAATCACCAGATCGTCGTTACTCATTGGGAATAACTGGGCTTGGCGGCCGCTTTCCATGTTACGGAACATGCGGTTGATGATGCGGATGCGCACAGGCGTGCGGTTGTGCGCCATCAACTGCGACAGGCGCAGGTGGACGACTTTGCGTCCTTCAGGATTGCGGCGCATGCGGTCGAGGGTGTCGACCAGCAGGCCCTCCTGATATCCTCTTGCCCCTTGCGGTTGTGTATTCATGAACTTTTAGAACATCCCGGCCGCGACCAATATCTTTCGTGGGCTGCGCCTGTCCCAGGACACAACTAGAGAAAAGCCCCCGCATCTATGGTAACTATTTGGAAAAGATTAACAAATAGTCTTTCGCTGGCCCGGCGCCAATAAATGGTGGAAAACCACGCAACCCATGTGGGTGCCAGCACAAACGCCGGGTTTTAGGGGTGCTTTTAAGGCACAGGTGAAGATATGGCGTTTGGGAAACGGATCCTGATTACGGGTGGCGCGGGCTTTATCGGCTCGCATCTGTGCGAGCGGCTTTTAGCTGACGGCCATGAGGTGCTGTGTGTGGACAACCTGTTCACCGGGCGGCGCCAGAACATCGCCCCCTTACTGTCGAACACGGCCTTCGAATTTAACCGCCACGATGTGACGTTCCCGCTGTTCGTGGAAACGGACGAAATTTACAATCTGGCCTGCCCGGCGTCGCCCGTGCACTACCAGTTCGATCCGGTGCAGACCACCAAGACATCGGTGCACGGCGCCATCAACATGCTGGGCCTGGCAAAACGGACCAAAGCCAAGATTTTCCAAGCCTCCACCAGTGAAGTGTACGGCGACCCCACTGTCCACCCTCAAGTGGAAACCTATAACGGCAACGTCAATCCCATCGGCCCGCGCGCCTGTTACGACGAAGGCAAGCGCTGTGCCGAGACTTTGTTTTTCGACTACCACCGCCAGCATAAGGTGCGCATCCGTGTGGCGCGCATTTTCAACACCTACGGCCCGCGCATGTTGCCCAATGACGGCCGCGTGGTCTCGAACTTCATCGTCCAGGCCATCAAGGGTGAGCCGATCACCATTTATGGCGATGGCCAACAAACCAGGTCGTTCTGCTTCGTCAGTGATTTGATCGAAGGCTTTGTGCGCCTCATGGGTGCGCCAGATGAGGTGACGGGCCCCATCAACCTCGGCAACCCGGTGGAAAGCACTATTCTGGAACTGGCCGAAAAGATCATCACGCTGTCGAAGTCCTCTTCGAAGCTGATCAACAAGCCGTTGCCGGTGGATGATCCCACCCGCCGTCGTCCGGATATCACCAAAGCCCAGGACAAGCTGGGCTGGAAACCGGTTGTGCCGTTGGATGAGGGCTTGTCCAAAACCATCCACTACTTCAAATCATTGCTCGGATAACATTTCTTCGGACTGCGCTGCTGCTCATGACAACGCCTGCACCTGCAAACGACTCATCGGCATCCCTGGTGGCTTACCTCAGCCATTTTGCCGGCAAGCGCGTGCTATGCGTCGGCGACGTGATGGAAGACCGCTTCATTTACGGTGAAGTGCGCCGCATTTCGCCGGAAGCTCCTGTCCCTGTGCTGCGCATTACCCGCGAAAGCCGTGACCTTGGTGGCGCCGGCAACGTCGTGCGCAACCTGGCAGCGCTGGGTGTGCAGGTGTCGTTTGTTTCGATTATCGGCGATGACCGTGCGGGCCGCGAGGTCAGTGAGCTGTTGGCCAGTCTGCAAAGCGTTGAGCCATATTTGCGCGTCACGCGCTACCGCGAAACCACCATTAAGAACCGCTTTTTCAGTCTTGATGGTCATCACCTGCTGCGCGCCGACCGTGAAACCGTTCAGACCATCACGCCAGCTGATGAAGATGATCTTGCGCGGACCGCGTTATCACAGTTGCCCTATGTGGATGTGGTGGTGCTGTCCGATTACAGCAAGGGCGTTTTCGCCGGCACGCTGGCGTCCAAAATCATTGCTGGTGCGCGTGAGGCTGGAAAGCCTGTGATCGTCGACCCCAAAGGCTCGGACTACGCCCGCTATACCGGCGCCACGCTGATTACGCCCAACCGCAACGAATTGCAGGATGCAACAGGGGCCGCGGTTGATGTCGAATCCAACCTTGTCGCGGCCGCGCAAAAGCTGCGCGCTGACATCGCGGCAGACTCAATTCTGGTTACACGCTCGGGCGAGGGCATGTCACTGGTCAGCGCTGATGCCGTTACGCATTTGTCTGCCGAAACCCGTGAAGTGGCCGATGTAACAGGTGCAGGTGATACGGTTGTCGCTGTTCTGGCTGCGGCCTTGGCGGCAAAGGTGCCGCTGGTGGATGCCGCGCGGCTTTCCAATGTTGCGGCCGGCGTGGTGGTGGCGCGTCACTCAACCGCTGTGGCCACAACGCACGATATTTCCGCCGCTCTGATGCGGCACAACTTAACGCCCGCCGAAGCCAAATGCGCCGATCTGCCGACGGCAGTCTCGCAGTTGGCCGTATGGCGCCGTGAAGGTTTGAAGATCGGGTTTACCAACGGCTGCTTTGATCTTTTGCACCCCGGGCATATTGCGCTGATCAACCAGGCGCGTGCGGCGTGCGATAAACTGGTGGTGGGCTTGAATGCCGATGCTTCCGTGCGGCGTTTGAAGGGGCCCACGCGCCCTGTTCAGTCGGAATCCGCGCGTGCCACGGTTCTGGCATCGTTGGCCAATGTCGATTTGGTTGTGATCTTTGGCGAAGACACACCCAAAGATCTCATCGAAGCGATCCGTCCTGATGTTCTGATCAAGGGCGCTGATTACGTCCGGTCCAATGTGGTCGGCGGCGATTTTGTCGAAAGCTATGGCGGGAAAGTCTTGCTTGCGGAACTTGTGCCGTCATACTCCACCACGGCCACCATCGCGGCGTTGAAAACGAACAGCCGTTGAAGTTTTTTTATGAACGTCTTGATGAAAGTCTACGAGGGGCGACATCCATGTCTCTGAAGTCTTTCTATAAACTGGCCGGCACCGTTTCATGTGCAGCGTTGCTGGCAGGCTGTACCGGCCAAGGCGGCATGTTCCCATCATTCCCCGAAAACTCCACGCCCGAGGCTGCATTGGCTGGTTCATCGTCAGCCACGGCGGGCATTCCCGCCCCTGTTATCCGCCAGCCCGTCCTGCCCGAGTATCTGGTGGGATGCCGCGGCCATGTGCTGGTGCCCGCTTTAGGCATGACGTTCGTCGCCAAGAACGCCCCCGCACCGACGTCGGGACAGTACTTGCGTGAAGAGCGCCTGACGGTGCCGTACCGCATTATTCGGCCGGGTGATCGGTTGTCGCAGGATCGTTCGACTCAACGTTTGAATGTCGAGCTTGATGCCTATGGCCGCGTGGTTGGTCTCGCCTGCGGTTAGAATCTCGGGTCTACCAGCGTCGACAAACGCTGGCCTGCGGCCAGCGCAAAGCGTAACGTCAGCGCCTTACGTCGTGAGGCGTGAAGTTTGCGCGGTGTGGCATGGCGCACGATGGCCGCCGAGTGCGCATCGGCAATCACCACGCCGCAATCGCTGGGCAGGATCTGCCACGGAAATTCCGGCGGCACGGCGAAGCTGAACGCATCGCAATAGGGCACGTACTCCAGCCATTTGGTGTCGCTGCGGTAATCGCCTGACGTGCTTTTTACTTCCACCATGACCAGTGTGCCTTCAGCATTCAGGCCCACGACATCGGCGCGGCGCCCGGTGCCCAGCTTGAATTCGCGCAAAGTTATGAACCCTGAATCCTCCAACCATCGGCACACCCCGCGTGTGACGGCCGCCGTCACCGCCGCAGGGTCATAAAGTTGGGTGCCGCCCGCGCCGCTCCAAGGTTTGTCGGGGCTGCGCATTCTGGTGCGCATGCTGCGACCGGCAGAACCAAAACCGGTCAGCTGAGGCTCCGAGTCGGGAGGAGAAGGGGCCATGAGAATGTTCTTTAAATGTTCTATTTGAGCACTGTAATCCTCAAGGTTTCTGCGGGCAAGCGGCTTGGTGTCGGGCCTCAACTCTAGGGTGGACTGCCGGGATTTAGGGCTTATGGTGGCGCCCGTTTCGCACCGCACACAGGGTATCCGTGTGCTGTTTTTGAGAGTTCGGAGAGGCTCATGCCCAAGGTGATTCGCGCCAAGCTCCACGGCATTCGCGTAACCATGGCCGATCTGCACTACCATGGCTCCATTACGCTCGACCCCGAGCATTGCGAAGCGGCGGGCATTTACCCCACGGAATTTGTCGACGTCTGGAACAAGAACTCGGGCGCGCGTCTGTCGACTTACGTGATCTTTGGCGAGCCGGGGTCACGTTGCTGCGTGCTGAACGGGGCTGCGGCCCGCACCTGCCAGGTGGGCGATGAACTGATCATCGCCGCCGCCGATGAGCTGACGCCCACCCAGCTTTATGACGTGAAGCCCAAGGTGGTGACGTTTACGCCTAACAACGACATCGACCAAATTCTCGCTTACGAAGTCTTCAAAAGCGAAAAGCGCGCCTTTGATTTCCGTATTGTCGACGTAAAGGGCGCACCCTGCTCGCCCGACGCTGCCGTACACAACTACCCTTATGTGGATGTGCGCGCCATTCGTGCGGACCTGCGCGCCAAGGGCCTGGCCGATCCAGCTATTGAGGATTTTATAGCCCGCTTCCTCACGCGCTAGGCCGCGTGTAGAATCTGCGGCATGACAGCACCCGATATTCCAGCTCTGCCGCTGCCGATCGTCACGCGGCGCCTCAACATTCGCGAATACACCGCCGCTGATACATCAGCGCTGCAAGAGAATGTGCGCGAGCCCGAGTATTGGGAACACCACGCCACCGAGCCGCCATCGGCAGATAAAATATCAGCGCTGGTGTTATGGGCCGTGCAGGAGCAGTCCCTTAAACCGCGCATCAATTATTATCTCGCGGCCGCGCGAAAAGATTCTGGGGCGATTGTCGGCGAAGCTGTATTGCGCATCACCGATCCCCTTCACCGCCAGGGCGAAATGGGGTTTGGGATCGGGCGTAAATTCTGGAAGCAGGGGTACGCTACTGAAATCGGCGCGGCCCTTCTGCACACGGCCTTTCATCACTTCAAACTGCACCGCGTGTTTGCGCAGTGCGCGCCTGAAAACAAAGCTGTCATCCGTGTGATGCAGAAGTTGGGCATGGCTCGCGAGGGCATGCTGCGCGATGTGACTCACGCGCGCGGCAAGTGGTGGTCGACAGTGGTTTACTCGATCATCGACAGCGAATACGCGAAAATTTCAAAGCTGACGCAAAGCTAGGCTGGTTTTACCAGCCTACTCATTACCAGCCAGAGGCGTGTTGGTTTTACCAACCAGACGCAATGCGCTCCACCAACTGCTTCACCGTGGGGATGAAGCCGTTTTTGTACCAGGGGTCTAACCCAAAGCGATACGCATTGTGACCCGCAAACATCAGCTCGTTATTGACGTTGCCGCCGTGAGCAATGTTTTGCAGGGTCTTCTGAATGCAGAAGCTGCGTGGATCGGCTTTGCGGCCCGTGCTGCCTTCTTCATTCTGTGACCAATTCGAGAACGCGCAGGCCGACAAGCAACCCATGCAGGCAATCTGGTCGGCGCGGATTTCTTCGGCCTTCTCAGGCGTCACGAAAATCAATGTTGAATCCGGCGTCTTCACCGCTTCGGTGAAGCCTTGATTGCGCCACGCATCGCCGCGCGCCTTGTCTTCCGGCGTCACGTAGACTTCTTTTTTGCGCAAGCCCATACCAAACGGAGCCGTGTGTTCACCAACAGCATCAACAGAAAATGCAATCTGGCGTTCGCTGCGCGCTTCAAGCTCAAGCAAGTAGGGGTTCTTCACAGCCGATGAGTAAAAGCCCGTGGGGCTGAAACGGTGCAGCAGCACATCGCCGGATTTCAAATCCACCAGGCGCTTTTTCCACTCTTCGGAAATCGGGCTTTCTTTCGTCAGCAACGGGCGCGTGCCGAACTGGAACGCAATGGGACCCACTTCCGGGTTGTCCAAGAAGTGCTCCCACTCGGACAGCCACCACACACCGCCCGCCATGATGATGGGGGTCTGGTTCAGGCCGGCTTCGTTCATCACTTTGCGCAGCTCGACGATGCGCGGATACGGATCTTCCGGTTTGCGCGGGTCTTCGGAGTTCGAAAGACCGTTGTGCCCACCAGCCAACCACGGATCTTCGTAAACCACGCCGCCCAAAAGTTCCGAGAACTTGTGATAGGCGCGCTTCCAGAGGGCGCGGAAGGCGCGGCCCGAAGAAATGATGGGGTAATAATAAAGGCCGTATTTGGCTGCGATCTCACCCAGACGATACGGCATGCCGGCGCCACAGGTGATGCCGTGAATGATATTGCGGGCTTTTTCCAGAATGCCGTGGAGCACGCGCTCTGCGCCGCCCATTTCCCATAGCACATTGATGTGCAAAGCACCGGCATTGCCGCGCGTTTCGTGCGCGATGCGCGCCTGCTCGATGCCGCCTTGAATGGCGTACTTAATCAGTTCTTCGTGGCGATCATGGCGCGTACGGCCGTGATACAGCTGCGGGATGACTTTACCTGTTGCGGGATCATACGAATCCGCGTTCACGCCAGAGAAGGTGCCCACGCCGCCGGCGGCTGCCCATGAACCAGAACTAAGGCCCGTCGAAATGGCCACGCCTTTGCCGCCTTCGATCAACGGCAAAACTTCTGCGCCCGACATCAAGATAGAATTCAGTGCCTTCACGGCTGTCGTTCCTTCAAGTCCCACATCGCGCCGTCACAACAATGCCGGCGCCGTCCTCATCCCAACTCAAGTATCCCAACTTACATATAAGCCTTCGTATTATAGGTCTTTTCCACAGCCGTACCAAGGAAACCGCCTGGTTTTTCGGGACTGTTTTCAAGGCCTTGGCCGCTGCCCAACCGCGGCTTCTCACAAACCTTAATACCGGCGGCTCATGCTCCAAAACGCCGAACCATTTCGCCCGGAATGTCCGTGAAAATGGCGTCCACACCCCATTGGAATAATGTCGCAGCGCGCTCGACCTCATTCACGGTGTAGGTGCTGAGCTTCAAGCCGGCCCCACGAATCTCCATCACCTGCTCGCGCGTCAAATGCTTGTGATTGGCGCCGATCGCCACCAGTTCCAGCTTCTTGGCGTCCTCGGCCCATTCTTGCGGAATGCGGTCGTAGATCACATCCAGCGGCCATGTGCTTGAGACTTCACGCGCAGACGCAATGGCAATACGCGAGAAACTTGAAATCAACGGCGTCGGCAAATGCGCAGGCCACATATCCAGTGCTATGGGCAATGCGATTGTGGCCAGTTCGGCTTCACGGCCCGAATCGGTTTTCAGCTCCATATTGAAGCCAAGCTCCAACGCGGCCAGCAACTCCAGTGTTTCTTCCAGGGTGGGGATCGGCTCGCCCGCATAGGCACGGTCAAACCAGCTCCCCGCATCCAGGTGTTTGACGGCTTCGAAATCTAAATCCGCCAACAGCCCTTCGCCATCCGAGGTGCGTTCCAGCCCATCATCATGAAAAATGACGGGCCGTAAGTCTTTGGTGAGTGCGACGTCAAACTCAACCCACTTCGCGCCCGCAGCCTTGGCCTTGCGGAACGAGGCCAGTGTGTTTTCGGGCGCCTCGCGCGGCGAGCCGCGGTGAGCGATGATTTTTGGAATCGTCACACTCACGCGCGGGTTGCCGTTCGATTGAGGATTAAGGGCAGAACGTTTACTCAGCCGGCGCCGCTTCAGCGGGCGCAGCATCAATGCTTTGGCCGGTGGCCTGGTCGACGCGCTTCATCGACAGCTTCACCTTGCCGCGATCATCAACGCCCAGGCACTTCACCTTCACGATGTCGCCTTCCTTCACCACGTCGCTGACTTGCTTCACGCGGCTGGCGGCCAGTTCCGAGATGTGCACCAGGCCGTCGCGTTTCCCTAAGAAGTTCACGAACGCACCGAACTCCATGATCTTCACGACCTTGCCTTCGTAGATTTCGCCCACTTCCGGTTCTGCAACGATCTCGCGGATTTTCTGCAGGGCCAGCTTGGTGGCATTCTCGTCAGCCGAGGCGATCTTCAACGTGCCATCGTCTTCGATGTCGATCTTCGTGCCGGTGGTTTCTTGCAGTTCGCGGATCACTTTGCCGCCGCTGCCGATCACTTCACGGATCTTGTCTTTCGGGATGTTGATGACCGTGATGCGCGGGGCATGGCTGGACACACCTTCACGTGCACCCGTCAGGCCACGGCTCATTTCACCCAAGATGTGCAAGCGGCCATCCTTGGCTTGGCGCAAGGCAATTTCCATGATCTCGCGGGTGATGGAGGTGATCTTAATGTCCATCTGCAACGAGGTGATGCCGGTTTCCGAACCCGCAACCTTGAAATCCATGTCGCCCAAGTGATCTTCATCACCCATGATGTCCGACAGAACCGCAAACTTGTCGCCTTCCTTGATCAAGCCCATGGCCACACCAGCTACCGGGCGCGCCAAAGGCACACCGGCATCCATCAACGCCAAAGATGAGCCGCAAACGCTGGCCATCGACGACGAACCGTTGGATTCAGTGATCTCAGAGACGACGCGGATCGTGTAGGGGAACTTCTCGGCCGTTGGCAAAAGCGGATGAACCGCGCGCCAAGCCAATTTGCCGTGGCCGATTTCGCGGCGGCCCGGGCTGCCCATGCGGCCGGCTTCACCCACGGAATACGGGGGGAAGTTGTAGTGCAGCATGAAGGTTTCTTTGTACTCGCCTTCCAGCGCGTCGATGATTTGCTCATCTTGGCCGGTGCCGAGCGTCGTCGTCACCAAAGCTTGCGTTTCACCGCGGGTGAACAGCGCCGAACCGTGTGCACGGGGCAGAACGCCCACTTCCACTTCGATCGGGCGAATGGTCTTGGTATCGCGGCCGTCGATGCGCACGCCGGTATTCAAGATCGCACCGCGCACAACGTCGGCTTCCATGTGCTTCAAGATTCCGCCGGCGACGGCGATCTCATCAGCCGCATCGCCCAGGCTGGCGATGGCTTTTTTCTTCACGTCGGAGACAGCGGTATAACGCTCTTGTTTCACGACGTTCTTGTAGGCGGCAGCCATATCGGCTTCGAAAGCCTTGAACTTACCGGTCACAACCGCAACCGCAGGCGCGGGCGGGGTCAGTTCGCGCGGATCTTTGGCGCAACGTTCAGCCAGTTCGATGATCGCCTTGATCACATGTTGCATCTGGTCGTGGCCGTAGTTGACCGCACCCAGCATGATGTCTTCCGACAATTCCTTGGCTTCTGATTCGACCATCAGCACGCCTTCGGTGGTGCCGGCGACGACCAGGTCCAGAACAGATTTTTGCAAATCTTCAGTGACCGGGTTCAACACGTATTGGCCATCGATGTAGCCGACGCGCGCCGCACCAATGGGGCCCAGGAACGGCAGGCCCGAGATCGTCAACGCAGCCGAAGCGCCAATCATGGCAACCACATCCGGGTCGTTCTTCATATCGTGCGACAGCACGGTACATACGACTTGAGTTTCGTTGCGGTAGTTGTCGTGGAACAGCGGACGGATCGGGCGGTCGATCAGGCGGCTCACCAGCGTTTCTTTTTCAGATGGGCGGCCTTCGCGCTTAAAGAAGCCACCCGGAATTTTACCGGCGGCAAAAGCTTTTTCCTGGTAGTTCACAGTCAGCGGGAAGAAATCGATACCGGGTTTCGGCGACTTGGCGCCAACGGCCGTGCAGAGCACGGTCGTCTCACCATAGGTGGCCAGCACGGCGCCGTCGGCTTGGCGCGCGATTTTGCCGGTTTCGAGAATAAGTTTACGGCCGCCCCACTCGATTTCTTTGCGGAACGTTTTGAACATCGACATTTCGGTTTTCCTTTTCCGTCATGGACCGGCACCGGATTGTGCGCCCAGCTCGCTGTCAGAAGTTCCGTGCCTTCACGGAAGTCCCTAAGCTGGGGTTTCGATCCTCCGTGGCATGACGGACCTTTCCGTCAGACATCACGGTCATCAGCAGATCTGGCGTTGAACACCAGACAAGCGCGGCGGGTAACTGTAGGCACTTTCATACGCGACGGTTGCCGCGAGTACACAAACGACAAAAACGCCGCCCGCACCATGCAGGCAGCGTTTTGTGTCATGTACGGTCGGTATGACGCATGCGTTTTAGTTTGGTCGCATTTTCCACGCCAAGTGCCTCATTGGTTTTAAGAGGGCCACTTCTCGGGAAAATGCTCACCATTAACGACGCAGGCCGAGACGGTTGATCAGCGAGTCATAACGCTCGCCCGAAATGCCCTTCAAGTAGTCGAGCAGGCGGCGGCGTTGACCCACCATCACCAGCAAGCCACGACGCGAGTGGTTGTCTTTGTTGTGGCCTTTCAGGTGTTCGGTCAGGTTCTTGATGCGCTCACTGAGCACAGCGACTTGAACTTCCGGCGAACCAGTGTCGCCTTTTTTGGTCGCATATTCTTTGACGAGCGCTTGTTTGCGCTCTGGCGTAATCGACATCGGGTACTCCTTTTTGATTAGTCGTAGGACATAACGCGCACGGGACGCAGCATGCCGGTCCCGACCTCGGCTAACGCCACCAACGTGTCTCCAAGCACAGCTTGCACAGGGATACCCTGCGCAAGTTTGGCCTGGGGGTTTCGCTGGGCCAGCGGAAACAAAGCGAGGCTTTGTCCGTGGCGAAGGCGGTGCGCTTCCTGATCGGTCAGAGCCAGAGCCGGGATGTCGTCCAGCACGGTTCGGATCGGCCTCAAGTGCGCCAAGGCGGCGGGACTATGCCCAAGGGACTCCCATTTATCCAGCGAAATCGCGGTATTTTCATTGAACGGCCCGCACGACGTCCGCCGCAAAGTGCCGATATGTGCAACAGTTCCAAGGGCTTGGGCTAAGTCTCGAATAAGTGCCCGAATGTAGGTGCCCTTGCCGCAGTGGACCCTGAAATGGTCAATTTCAGAGTCATTTTCTCCAATTAAATCAAACGAATAGACGGATATTTTGCGCGACTTTAGTTCAACCTTTTCGCCGTCGCGGGCCAAATCGTAGGCACGCTCGCCGTCGACTTTGATGGCCGAGTAAATGGGCGGTACCTGATCGATCTCGCCGACGAATCGGGGCAGGGCCGCCAGAATTTGCGCCCGAGTCGGGCGTACATCGGACGTGGCAATCACTTTGCCTTCGCGATCGTCGGTGTCGGTCGCTTGGCCCCAGATCGCGGTGAAGGTGTAGGTTTTGTCGCCGTCCATGGCGTACGACATGGTCTTGGTCGCTTCGCCCAAACACACCGGAATAATTCCCGTCGCCAGCGGATCAAGCGTGCCCGCATGGCCGGCTTTGGCGGCGTTCAATAACTTGCGCACCCGCGCCACAACAGCCGCCGACGAAATACCTTCGGGCTTATCGATGTTCAGCCAGCCGTGAACTGGCTGTCCTTTACGTTTCGCCATTATTCTTCTTCGTCGCGCTTGGCGTGCGACGTGCGCGAATCAGAATCGCCCTCGTCATCGCCAGGGGCACCATAGACATCGGGCTGCAAATCGCGCGCGACCTCGGGACGATGAA
>JAEUKL010000408.1 GCA_016793005.1 Rhodospirillaceae bacterium
TATCGCAGACCATGGCGGGATCATCGAATTCGAGAGTGAACCCAAACGTACAGTGTTCCGTGTCATGTTGCCGATTGTAAATTCCGGTGAGGTTGTCGATGGCTGAGGCAACCGTTCTGATCGCCGATGATGATCATGGTATTCGCACCGTTCTGTCTCACGCCTTGGGCCGCGCGGGCTTTGATGTGCGCACAACCGGTACGGCCGCGACGTTGTGGCAATGGGTCTCCGATGGCGATGGCGATGTGGTGGTTACCGATGTTGTGATGCCTGACGAGAACGGCCTGGACCTGGTGCCGCGCATCAAAAAATTGCGCCCGGAATTAAGCGTGATTGTCATGAGCGCGCAGAACACGCTGCTGACAGCGGTGAAGGCCGCCGAGCGTGGCGCGTTTGAATACCTGCCGAAGCCGTTTGATCTGGGTGAACTCATCAATGTGGTGAAGCGCGCCTTGGCGCAGCGCGGCGAACGCGCCAGTAGCATTACCGTTGATGGGCCTGAGGAAAAGCTGCCCATTGTCGGGCGCTCGCCCGCGATGCAGGAGATTTACCGTACCGTTGCGCGTTTAATGAACGCGGATTTGACGGTCATGATCAACGGCGAGTCGGGGACGGGCAAAGAGTTGGTTGCGCGCGCGCTGCACGACTTTGGTCGCCGTCGCGGCGGACCCTTTGTGGCCGTCAACATGGCGGCGATCCCGCGTGAGCTGATCGAAAGCGAACTCTTTGGACATGAAAAGGGCTCGTTTACCGGTGCCACCATGCGCGTGACGGGCCGTTTTGAGCAGGCCGAAGGCGGTACGTTGTTCTTGGATGAAATCGGCGATATGCCGTTGGAAGCGCAAACCCGGTTGCTGCGCGTGTTGCAGGATGGACGCTTCACGACCGTCGGCGGACGTACGCCCATTAAATCCAACGTGCGTATTATTGCGGCCACTCACCGCGATCTGCAAAGCCTGATCAAAGCGGGCGTGTTCCGCGAGGATTTGTATTACCGGCTGAACGTGGTCCCGATCCGGATTCCGCCTTTACGGCAACGCGCCGAGGATATCCCTGAGTTAGTCGCTCACTTTTTGGCGCAGTCTTCTGCCGATGGCTTGCCCGCGAAAACGATTGATGCGGCGGCGCTTGAGCGTTTAAAAACCTATCGTTGGCCGGGCAACGTGCGCGAACTTGAGAACCTGGTGAAGCGTCTGGTGGCGCTGTACAGCGAGCCAATCATTACCGCTGCGATCATTGAAATGGAATTGGCGGGCCAAGAGCCGGTGATCGACGAGTCGGGTCATGCCGATACTTTAAGCGGCACGATCGAGCGGCATTTGCGCGAATATTTTGATGACCACGATGGCGATCTGCCGCCGCCGGGTCTGTACGACCGTATCTTACGCGAACTGGAAAAGCCGTTGATTGCGCTGACGTTGCAGGCCACGCGCGGCAATCAGGTGAAGGCGGCCGACCTGTTGGGTCTTAATCGCAATACGCTGCGTAAAAAAATCCGGGATCTCGATATCAATGTTGTACGGGGCCTGAAGTAGTGAACGCCGACGCAACTTTGCCGCTCGATCACAAGCAGCCGTGGTTCATGCGGCGGCTGGTGATGCGGTTTGCGGTGTGGGCGCGCCATGTGCGGCTGGTCGATAAGCTGTCGATCGCGGTTGCTGTGGCGGCGCTTGTGTCTGGAGCTGCGACATATGCGGCGCTGACGGGATGGGGCTTTGACGAGCCCAGTTCGACGCTGGTTTTGATTCTGCTGAATATCGACACGTTCCTGCTGCTGACGCTTACCATGCTGGTGGGGCGGCGGTTGCTGCGGCTGTGGGCCGCGCGCAAAACCGGTGCTGCTGGGTCGCGCCTTTATGTGCGCTTGGCGTTGCTGTTCGGCGTCATGGCCGTCGTGCCGGCCGTGGTTATGGCCGTGTTTTCGGCGCTGTTTTTTACACTGGGTGTACAAAGCTGGTTTGGTGAGCGCGTCGAAACGGCCATCAACGAGTCAGCCGAGGTCGCGCGCGCCTATTTGTCCGAGCACCAGCAGGTCCTGCGCGGCGATGCTCTTGCTGTTGCGAATGACATTAACCGCCAATGGCCTCAACTCACGCTCAACCCCGCGCTGCTGAACAACTACCTTTCAACACAAGCTGCGTTCCGTGGGTTGACGGAGGCCGTGATTTTCACACCCGATTGGCAGGTCATCGCCAAGGCCGGCTACACATTTGCGCTTCAATCAGGCGAACAAATTCCGTTCCAGGCCATTGCCCAGGCGAACATCGGCGAAGTGGCGCTGGTGACAGGTGAAAACTCGGATCGTGTGCGCGCATTGGTGAAGCTTGAAGCCTACGGCGGCGCTTATTTGTACGTGGGCCGCTTTATCGACTCAAAAGTTCTCGGGCATGTGACCCGCACCAACGCCGCAGCTGATGAGTACGCAGCGCTGGAACTGCGTCGCGCTGATATTGAAGTGAGCTTCACTATCTTATTCAGCCTGGTGGCGCTGTTGCTGGCCGTTGTGGCGATTTGGTTCGGCTTAAACCTTGCATCGCGCATGGCGCAACCGATTGCGGCCCTTATTGATGCTGCCGAGCGCGTAGGGCAGGGCAATTTGAACGTGCGTGTGCGCGAAATTGCGGCCAACGACGAGGTGGCAACCCTCGGCCGGGCGTTCAATCGCATGACCCGGCGCCTGGAAGAGCAGCAAAGCGATCTGATGCGCGCCAACGAGCAGTTGGATGAACGCCGGCGGTTTACCGAAACCGTTCTGGGCGGCGTCAGCTCGGGTGTTGTCGGGCTTGATACCAACGGCTGCATAACGCTGCCCAATCGCTCTGCGTCGGTGATTCTCGGCATGGATCTAAGTAAAGAAATTGGCCGCCCCATCGGTGAATTGGTGCCGGCGTTTGCAGCCTTGCTCCAGGACATCGGCACCTCCCGCGCGCGGTCCATCCAACGCGAAGTGCAGATTATTCATCGTGGTCGCCCGCAGGTATTCTTGGTGCGCCTGGCCGCCGAAGACGACAGCGATACGGTTTCTGGTTTTGTACTGACATTTGACGACATCACCGAGTTGCAGTCGGCTCAGCGTAAAGCGGCCTGGGCTGATGTGGCGAGCCGCATCGCACACGAAATCAAGAATCCGCTGACGCCGATCCAGCTTTCCGCCGAACGCTTGCGGCGCAAATACATGGATCGCCTGCCGGGCGACGATGGTGCGTTGTTCGCTCAATGCACGGATACGATCATTAAGCACGTCGGCGACATCGGG
>JAEUKL010000041.1 GCA_016793005.1 Rhodospirillaceae bacterium
CAAGCCTTTGCCGCCGGAAACTGTGCGCGATGCCGCGCAGAAAATCAGTGGCACAAAAGTGTTCACGTTGATGACCTTCCGGGCACACGATCAGTATAACACCACGGTCTATGCGCGGAATGACCGCTACCGCGGCATTACCAACGAACGGCGTGTGCTGTTCATCAATGCCGAGGATTTGCGCGCGTTGAATTTTGCGCCCGATGATGTTGTGGATATCGCAACCGTCTGGCACGACAGCCGCGAACGCGTTGCCAAAGGCTTCCGGCTGGTGCCGTATGATATTCCCGCCGGGTGTTTGGGCGCTTACTTCCCTGAAACCAATGTCCTGGTGCCGCTCGATAATCATGGGCCGCGTTCAGGGACCCCCAGCAGCAAAAATATTCCTGTCACCCTGAGAGCATCATGAGCGCCAGTGCAACCATTGCCCAAACACCCGCACCGCCGTACTACGCGGTCATTTTCACATCGCTGCGGACGGACAGTGATAACGGCTACGGCGTCACCGCCGACCGGATGGTGGAAATTGCGCAAACCATGCCGGGATACTTGGGTGTTGAGTCAGCCCGTGACGGATTAGGCATTACCGTGTGCTACTGGCAAACGCTGGATCACATTGCGGCCTGGAAGGCGCAGGCCGAGCACGATCTGGCGCAGAAGATGGGCCGCGAGACATGGTATCAGGCGTATCACTTGCGGGTTGCCAAAGTAGAGCGCGCGTATGGCTTTGCCAGACCTGAGTGAGGAAGAGCGCGCGCTTCTTCGGGCGCTGACTGCAACACCCATACAAGCGCGCACCATCGCCAGAAAATTGAACTTCGCGCAAAGCACGTTGTTTCGCTGCCTCGTTGCGCTGGAAGATGCAGGCCTGATCAGGGTTCAGACTGATGATGACCCGTTGCGGCGGCACATCATGCTGACGCAAGCGGGCAGTGCTTTCAAAGCGGATCTTTGAGCTTAGAGCGGATCTTTAAGATTATCCGTCAGTTTGGCCAGCAGTGTGAACACCATGTCCTGTTCTGCGCTGCTAAGGTTCGCCATGGCTTGCGTGGCGACTTTGCGCGCTTCGTTCATGATCGATTCCTGGGCCGTGCGCGCTTTTTGCGTGAGAAAAATGAACGAGCGACGCTTGTCGGTGGTATCGGCGTCGCGGCGGATGAGGCCGTCGCGCTCCATGCGGTTCAGCGTGTTGGCCATGGTCGGCTGTTCAACACCGATACGGCGGCACAGGTCAGCCTGGGTCAGGCCGTCTTTTTGAAACAGCATCACCAGCGCCGGAAATTGGCCAGGTGCGACGCCCAACGGCGCCAAGGCATCCTGCAGCCGGCGGTCATACAGCCGGTTCAACAAACCGAGTTGATAACCCAGCGAGTCTAATCTACGGATGGCCATCGTTTTCTAAATTCCGTTGGGCGTTCCGGGACTGTGCCACTGTGTTATCGGCGCGCCTGTGCGCCGGGGTGTGTGTATCCCATGGCCTTCATGCACCGTTCGACCGATTTGTCAAAACGGTTTGCCAGGTCGGTCTGGTCTTTCATTTGCAGGGGGCTCAGGCCGCGGGGATCCATGGTCGCGTTGGGGCCGCGGGTTGCCAAATCGTAGTCCGCACGGGTGGTACCCTGGGCCGCCAGGGTGTCGGTCTCGGCCTCGCGCTCGCAGGACCGTAAATCGGCATCCCGCTGCTTGCCGGTCTTCCCTGCCTGTTGCCAAGGTGTTCCCATGCAAGACGACAACACGAGGGCCAAAGCCGCCAAATAGGCGTATCTCATTGTTTTCACCACCTGATTGATCAGATCAGGGTCCATTGATCTGCTTGACCAACGTCTGCCGGACCTGTTTGTTGCGTAAATACTTCGTCGTGACCTTAAGAAAGATAGTGACATGGGGACCGCATCGCCATCCAGCGGACTAATGAAGACCACTTTTTTTGACGAACTAACCCTCGGAAAGTCTGCCACATTTACCAAAACCGTGACCGAGGCGGATATTTTTAAGTACGCCGAGGTTTCGGGCGACACCAATCCTTTGCACCTCGACTCCGCCTACGCGGCCACCACCATGTTCAAGGAACGCATTGCCCACGGCATGCTGTCGGCCGGGTTCATCTCGGCGGTGTTTGGCACGGTGATGCCGGGGCCCGGGGCGGTGTACGTGTCGCAAAATCTTCAATTCAAGCGTCCGGTAAAAATCGGCGACACCGTAACGGCGAAAGTTGAAGTGATGGCCACGAACCCCGAGAAGAAATTCGTCACTTTCAAAACGCAGTGCCTGGTCAATGACAAGGTGGTCATTGACGGCGAGGCGACGCTGATGGTGCCGGCGCGCGGCTGAGGCTCAAGAATTAAATGCGTCTTGTTCGGTATTACGGCGAAGTTCCAGCCAATCTCAAAGGTGGCGTGGTGGCCCTCGGCAATTTCGATGGCCTGCATCGCGGCCATCAGGCCGTGATCGGTGAGGCTGTGCGTTTAGCGCATTCGAACAATGTGCCGGCGGCGGTCATGACCTTCGAACCGCACCCGCGCATGTTCTTCAAGCCTGATCAGGAACCATTCCGCTTAAGCCCCTTCCGCATCAAAGCGCGCCTGATCGAAGCCATGGGCGTTGATTATTTGTATGTGCAAACCTTCGACAAAGAGTTCTCGCAGCGCACAGCCGAGAATTTCATCGAGGACATTTTAGTCAAAGGCCTCGGTGTGTCGCATGTGGTGGTGGGTTTTGACTACGTGTTCGGGCGTGGGCGCGGCGGCAATGTCGCGCTGCTGCACGAAATGGCGCGTAAGTACAATTTCGGTGTCACGGCCGTCGCTGAAAAGCGCGGCGATGGCGTGCGCTACTCGTCCTCCAATATTCGTCAGTTCCTGAAAGACGGTCAGCCCCTGGAAGCCGCAAAACTTC
>JAEUKL010000052.1 GCA_016793005.1 Rhodospirillaceae bacterium
GTTGCGACAATGGTGTGGCCTGCGGCTGCATCATCGCAAGATATTCCGTCTTACACACCTTCGCCGGTTACGCAGCCGAAAGCGTCGTATGTCGGCGCCGATGGTGCCGTCACGGTTATCGGCTACAACGACATGGATGGAATGCTGGCGTCCATCAATACGCTTTTCACGGCCGCGCATCCGCATATCCATTTCCGCATGATCCTCAAGGGCACGCGCACAGCGCCGCCGGCCTTGGCCGATGGCACAAGCGCCTTCGCACCCATGGGGGCGCCGTTCTCGCCGCAAGAGCTTGAGAATTATCGTGCTAAGTCCGGGCATGAGCCGATCATGGTGCGCGTCGCTCATGCCTCGTTGAACGACCAGGCTAAGTCCGGCCCGCTCGGCGTGTTTGTAGCCGCAAGCAATCCGGTGAGGGCGCTGACGATGCAACACGTCGCAAGTGCTTTTGCTGGACCGAGCCCGCTGACATGGCGTGCGCTGGGCGTCGACGGGCCGCAATCCGATGCGCCTGTCCGCCGCATTGGGCTTCATGCTGAAACAGCACTCGGCCGCTTCATGCTCGAACGCATGAGCCAGGCGCGCTATTCCGCGGACTTTGAGGGCTTGGCGCAGTCCCGCGATGTTGTTGCCGCCGTTGCCGCCGATCCCACGGCTATTGGGTTTGCGGCGGCAAACTTGGCGCGGCCGGGCGTACGTGTCGTGCCGCTGGTTGTGGATGCGCAGAGCGAACCTGTCGCACCGACGCCTGAGACGCTGCAGAGCGGAGTCTACCCGCTGGACCGGCATCTCTATATTTTTCTCCGCCGCCCGATTGATCCATTGGTTGCGGAATATCTGCGTCTTGTGCTGTCGCGCGAAGGGCAGGCGGCTATCGCTGCCGAGCCATTGGGCTATATCCCGTTGAGTGCCGAAGAGCTTCGCGCCGAACGCGCCAAGCTGCCGCCATGAAGTGGGTCGCAATCGTTCTTGCAATATTCATTGCCGCAGCCGGTCAGCAAGTAGCGGCGCTCGATGAGCGTGTCTGTGCCGGTGGTGATACCTTGCACGGCGTGGCAGCAGAATGGGCGCGTTTGCTTGAACAGCTCAAGCCGGATTACCGGGTCCGGATCACAACCGAGGCCAAGCTCTCGGCCGATGGATTTAGTGGCGTGCGTGACGGCACAGCGATCTGTGCGTTGTTCGTGCGCGAGTTGTTCGCGTCCGAGCAGGCCGCATTCTTCGCGCGCTTTGGTTACGAACCTTTACTGATACCGGTGGGTGGCGGCAGTTACGCGACCAAAGGCGGAACCCATGCCATCGCGATTTACGTGAATGCGGCCAATCCGCTCGAACGGCTGACGCTGGCGCAGTTGCGGGATGTGTTTACGGGCGCGGCATCGCGGTGGGGCGATCTCGGTGTCGGCGGTGCCTGGGCAACGCGTCCGATCGCGTTGTATGGCATGTTGCGCGCACGACAGACGGGTGATCCGCCGGGCATCGTCAACTACCTGCAAAACCGTGTGATGGGCGGTGCTTCTTTTAGGCCTGATCTCAACGAACAGAAGGACAGCGCCAGCGAAGGCGCGCTGTCCGCTATTGTTCGCCATGTCGCGGAAGACACCTCGGGCATTGGTTACAGCGGCTTTGGTTTTGCTCAGCCTGGAACAAAAACCCTGCTGATCGCTGAAAACGCGCGCGGCCCATTTCTCGCCGGAACGTCAGCCGAAGTTGCAGACCGCAGCTATCCGTTAAGCCGGTTGATCTATGTGTTGGTCAATCGCGCGCCGAGCCAACCCATCGACCCGGTGATCGGCGCTTATATTGATGTGGCTTTAAGTGCCGCGGGGCAAAAGACACTCGTCCAGAGCCGCACAAACTTCTTACCGCTTACGGACTCAGAGCGTCGCCATGCGCTTTCACTGATAGCGCCGCCCTGAAGCGTCAGATCGCGGCCCGGCTGGTGTTGGCTTGGTGTGCCCGCAAGGGAAGGAAGATGCCATGGTCACGGACGACAGCCTGGCCGTCGCGGCTGAGGATGAAACGAAGGAACTCGGCCAACGCCGGATCCAACGGAGCGTTGGGCTTCTTGTTGGTGTTGAGATAGACGACGCGGCTTAAAGGATACTCCGTACTCGCGACAGCCTCGTACGTCGGGCTCA
>JAEUKL010000061.1 GCA_016793005.1 Rhodospirillaceae bacterium
GCATTGGCACGCTGCGTCTTCTGGAAGCCATGCGCATCCTGGGCCTGAAAGACAAAACGCGCTTTTACCAGGCCTCCACCTCAGAGCTTTACGGCAAGGTGCAGGAAACGCCCCAAAGCGAAACCACGCCGTTCTATCCGCGCAGCCCCTATGCGGCGGCGAAGCTGTACGCGTACTGGATTACGGTGAATTACCGCGAGGCTTATGGCTATCACGCGTCGAACGGCATTCTGTTCAACCACGAAAGCCCGATCCGCGGTGAGACCTTCGTCACCCGCAAAATCACACGTGCCGTCGCCTCTATCGAAAAGGGCCTGCAGGATAAAGTGTATCTCGGCAATATCGACGCCAAACGCGACTGGGGCCATGCCCGCGACTTCGTGGAAGGCATGTGGATGATGCTGCAACAGCCCAAGCCCGATGACTATGTGCTGGCTACCGGCCAAACCCAGACCGTGCGCGAATTCGTGGAATTGGCGTTCCAGGAAATTGGCCGCACGATTGAGTGGAAAGGCAAGGGTGTCGACGAGAAGGGTCTGGATAAAAAAACCGGCAAGGTGCTGGTGGAAATCGACCCGCGTTACTTCCGCCCCACCGAAGTGGATTTGTTGTTGGGCAACCCGGCCAAGGCGCAGAAAGTTTTGGGCTGGAAGCACAAGACCACCTTGCGCGAGATGGTGAAGGAAATGGTGGCGAGCGACTTAGAGGTCGTGTCCACCGAAGCGGCACGCTTTGCCCGCCACGAGCAATAAGGCTGCGCACGTATCATGGGTTTTTCGATCACCGGAAAGCGTGTTTGGGTCGCCGGCCATAACGGCATGGTGGGCGGCGCGGTGGTGCGCCGCTTGGCATCCGAAAATTGTGAGGTTCTGAAGGCCACGCGCCAGGACTTGGACCTTACCCGTCAGGCCGACGTGGAAGCCTGGATGGCGGACAAGAAACCGCAGGTGGTGGTGGTGGCTGCGGCCGTCGTGGGCGGCATTCATGCCAACAACACGCGGCCGGTCGATTTCTTGAACGCGAATTTGCAGATTCAATCCAACATCATCAGCAACGCCCACAACATCGGCGTGGAAAAGCTGTTTTTTTTAGGCTCAAGCTGCATTTATCCACGCTTGGCACCGCAGCCCATCAACGAAGATTCGTTGCTGACGGGGGCCTTGGAGCCCACCAACGAGTGGTATGCCATTGCCAAAATCGCCGGCGTGAAGCTGTGCCAGGCTTATCGGCGGCAATTTAATGCAGACTTCATCAGCGCCATGCCGACCAACTTGTATGGTCCGGGCGACAACTTTGATTTGCTCTCAAGCCATGTTTTGCCGGCCCTGATCGTGAAAGCCCATAACGCTAAACTGCAAAATGCGCAGGCCCTGGAGCTGTGGGGCTCGGGCAAACCCATGCGTGAATTTTTGCACGTGGACGATTTAGCCGATGCGTGCGTGTTCTTGCTGAAGAATTATTCGGGCGACGTGCCGCTGAATGTGGGCGTGGGTTCGGATGTGACGATCCGCGAACTGGCCGAGCTCATTGCAGACGTAGTGGGCTTTAAGGGCAGGTTTACCTTCGACGCCACCAAGCCCGACGGCACGCCGCGCAAATTGCTGGACTGCGGCCGGATTCATGGCCTTGGCTGGAAAGCCAAGATCGGACTGCGTGACGGCATTGCCAGAACGTACGAATGGTACAAAGCCAACGAAGCGTAGATATGACAAACCTTGCCGACATCATCGCGCCCATCAGTGAAGACGAATTCTTCCGCGATTATTTCGGCGAGCGCTTTTTGCATATTCCCGCAGCGGCCACACACAAATTCCCAAACCTGATGCCGTGGCCACAGCTGAACGCCATCATGTCGCAAACGGCGCTGTGGACGCGTGAAACGTTCCTGATGACGCTGAACAAGGAACAGGTGCATCCCAATCAGTATTGCCGCGTTCGCGACCTGCGCGGCGAGAAGGCGTTCACCCCTGACCCAGCGCGGGTGATGGAGATGGTAAAGCGGGGTGCGACACTGAACCTGCTGTATATCGACTCCCTCACCCCAGAACTGCGCGGCATCGCCAACGCCCTGCGTGAAGCCTTGGGCATGTACTGCCAAGCCAATTTGTATTGCTCGTGGATGGGTGTGCAGGCTTTTCAGGCGCACTGCGATCCACACGATGCCTGGGTGTTCCACACCGAGGGCGAGAAGCGCTGGCGCATTTATAACGGCCGGGCCGAAAACCCGATCCGGCATGACATGTTCGACCGGCTGATGACCCAACCAAAGCCTGAGGAACGCGGCGATCTGGTTGCGGACTTTGTGATGAAGCCGGGCGACATTCTTTACATTCCGCGCGGGCTCTACCACGAAGCCCTGGCCCTGACGCCGGGAACGGTGCACGTCACCTTCGGCTGCTTCGGCACGGTGGGGTTGGATTTGCTGAATGTCCTGTGGCCCATGCTGGTGCGTGACAAAGAGTTCCGCACCTTCCTGCCGCGCCTGACCGACCCCAAAGGTGAACAAGCCTGGGCAAAACGTCTCAAGGACCTGGGTCAGAAAATCGCCGCCGTCGTGGGAAGTACCGACGCGCAAGAGGCCCTTAAAGCCTTCGCCAAAGACCGCGCCAAAACCACCAGCGATTACGACCTGCCCAAACGTTAGCCGGGGCTTAAGCCGCTAACCCTTTGCTTATACATATGTGCCTTGATTGACTGTCTGGCTGCGCCTAGAAGTCGATCATGCAAATTTATCTGCCCATCGCCGAAATGTCGGTGAACGTCTTCGTCGTTCTGGCGCTGGGCGGCGGCGTGGGCTTGCTGTCGGGCCTATTCGGCGTCGGCGGCGGCTTCCTGATTACCCCCCTTCTGGTATTCCTGGGCGTACCGGCCCCCGTGGCTGTAGGCACCGGGGCCAACGAAATCGTGGCCACATCGGTTTCGGGCGTGGTCACGCAGCTACGGCGCGGCAATGTCGACCTGCGCATGGGCACAGTCTTAACCATCGGCGGGTTCTTAGGATCGGGCCTGGGGGTGTGGCTGTTCTCGATCCTCAAAGAGGTGGGCCAGATCGATCTGGTGATCGGGCTGTGTTACGTGATTTTCCTGTCGATCATCGGCGGGCTGATGGCTTGGGAAAGCCTGCCCGGCACCATCAAGCAACGCGCCACCACCGCAGCGCCGTTGCCGCAAACCCGCGCGGGCCGGCATACGTGGATTCACGGCCTGCCTTTTAAAATGCGGTTTCACAAGTCGAAGCTCTACATCTCGGCCATCGTGCCGCTGGGGCTGGGGTTCTTGGTCGGCATTTTAGCTGCGTTGATGGGTGTGGGCGGCGGCTTCGTCATGGTGCCGGCGATGATCTACATCCTGGGCATGCCCACAACCGTGGCAATTGGCACATCGCTGTTCCAGATCATTTTCGTCACCGCCAACACCACCTTCCTGCAAGCGGTGGTGAATAATACTGTGGACGTTGTACTGGCGCTGCTGTTGCTGATTGGCGGCGTGATTGGTGCGCAAATCGGCACGCGCCTAGCCATGAAACTGCGCAACGAGCAACTGCGCTTGCTGTTGGCGTTGCTGGTGCTGGGCATGGCCGTGCAGCTGGGTGTCGATTTGGTACGGACGCCGGCTGATGTGTTCTCGTTCACGGGTGGTGAACGATGAAAATATTGTTGGCCGCGCTTTGCGCTTTCATCGGCCTTGCATCTGCTCATGCGCAGGAAGCGCCGTTGGTGGCCGATGTGTCGGAAAACCTTGTGGCCATCACCACGGGCTTTACAGGCAAGGAAGTGTTGCTATTTGGCGCCACTGACGGCCCCGGCGATATCGCCATTGTGGTGAAGGGGCCCGCACGCGACATCACCTTACGCAAAAAAGGCCGCGTGGGGCCGGTATGGGTGAACACCGATTCCGTGACGTTCCGCGATGTGCCGTCGTTTTACCGCATCGCCTCTAGCCGCCCCTTGGAAGAGTTTGCGCCGCCAAATCTATTGTCCCGCTTTCAGATCGGCACGGAAAACCTGCGCCTTGAAACAACGGGCGAGAGCGACATCACGCCCGAGAATTTGATCGAGTACAAAAAAGCGCTGGTGCGCTTAAAAACCGAGGAACAGCTGTACGACGAAGGTTTGGGTGCGGTGAACACCACGTCGAACCGCTTATTCCGCACGCGGATTTTGTTTCCGGCCAACGTGCCCACGGGTACGTACTTTGTGGAAGTGTACTTGTTCCGCAACGGCACCGTGGCCGCCGCCGAGATTGTTCCTTTCAACATCAGCAAAATCGGGTTTGGTGCTGATGTGTACGACTTCGCCCACGACTACAGTGTGATTTACGGATTGTTGTCGATCATTCTGGCTGCGGCGGCCGGTTGGGCCGCAAGCGTAGCCTTCAGGCGAGCTTAACCGCATGAGCACCACACCCGACACCACAGAACCATCAACACTAAAAGTAGCGCGCAAATTTCTGCTGGTTGTCGACAGCTCGGCCGAGTTGCGCGCGGCTGTGCGGTTTGCGTGCCGCCGTGCGGTGCACACGGGCGGTTCAATTGTGCTGTTCTACAACGTACCCAAACGTGATTCGCACTTCTTTGCCACTATCGGCGAACTGATGGAGCGCGAGGCGCGCAGCGAGGCCGAAGAAGTGCTGAAAGCCGTCGCGGGGGATGTGTATCGTCAGACCGGCAGTTACCCGCAGGTGTTTTTGCGCGAGGGCGACACCATGGAACAACTGCTGTCGGTCATTCAGGACGACGCCAGTATTTCCGTTCTGGTGCTGGGGGCCGGCACCGGCCCCGAGGGCCCCGGCGCGTTGGTGGCGGCCCTTTCGGGCAAACTTGCGGGCAAGATTCGCATCCCCGTCACCATCGTCCCCGGTCATTTGGCCGACCAACTTGTGGACAATATGACCTAAGCTGCTGATACCATTAGCGATAATATGCGCCAATTCAGCCCAACCCAGGGTGTCTTGATTGGGGGCCTGCGGGGACATAGGTAGGGGGAGTTTTTGGCCTCAGAAGGACCACCCCGGATGTTCATTCAGACCGAAGAAACCCCCAATCCTGCGACCTTAAAGTTCTTGCCGGGCCGCGAGGTCATGGCGGCAGGCGTGGCGGACTTCACCTCGGTGGATGCGGCAGACCGCTCGCCCTTGGCCAAGAATCTTTTTGCGCTGGATGGCGTGAAGGGCGTGTTTCTGGGCAGTGATTTCATCACCGTCACCAAGGCGGATGAAAAATCCTGGCAGACGCTAAAGCCCATGATCCTGGGTGCTGTGATGGATCATTTTACGTCGGGCCAACCGGCCGTGGGCGGCACGGCCGCCGATGACGACACTGAAGAATTCAACGATGACGGTATCGACCCCGAGATCATCTCGCAGATCAAGGAACTGCTCGATACACGCGTTCGCCCGGCCGTCGCCCAGGACGGCGGCGACATTATCTACAAAGGCTTCAAGAGCGGCACGGTGTACCTGCACATGCGCGGCTCGTGCTCTGGCTGCCCGAGTTCGACGGCCACCTTGAAGATGGGCATTGAAAACATGCTGCGGCACTACGTTCCGGAAGTGCTGCAAGTTGAAGCCATAAACTAGGCAGCCATAAACCAGGATGCATCTTCGTCGGACCCCACGACGAATGAACGCCCCCACCCCGCTCTCACCCTTCCGCAAGCGCGTTATTGTGGCGCTGACGACGACGGCTGTCTTGTGCGGCGCCATTGGGACCTATCTGTACCAACGCACAGACGTCACGGATGCCATCGCACAGCGCTGGCATGTTGAAGTGGGTGACGACGATGCGCCATTGGTTGTCGAGAAGGTCGAGCAAGCCTTTGCTGCAATCAACTACGACATTTCCCGCGTACGCTTAGGCCAAGGCGTGCCGCGCGTACTGGTGCGCACGATTCCTGCTGACTTGGGTCAGGTGCCCGAAGTTGAGCGGCGCAAAGATTTATTCATCGGTTCAGTGCTGCCCTTGGTGCTGGCCGTGAATGAGCAAATCTTAACTGAACGCGTGCGCATTGAAGCTGTTGCGAAGAAGCTGAAATTCCAAGAGCCGCTTTCAAATGACGACATGGCTGAACTGGAGCGCCTGGGCAAAATTTACGAGGTCATTGAAGACGACCCCGACGATCATGCGCCGACGGTAGACTTGGCAACCGTCAACCCGGCCGAGATGGTAGATGAATTGCTGCTGCGCGTCGCACCTTTGCCGGTGTCGCTTGTTCTCGCGCAGGCCGCCGAAGAAAGCGCTTGGGGCCTGTCGCGCTTTGCCGCCGAAGGCAACGCGCTTTACGGTCAATGGGTATGGAACGACGACGAAGGCATTATTCCCAAGGGCCGGCGCGTGGGCGAAACCCACAGCATCCGGGCCTTCCGCGACATTTATGAATCCACACTGGCGTACGCACACAACCTGAACACCCACCGCGCGTACAAGAATTTCCGCCATATACGCGCCAACATGTTGAACGCCAAGGGCGTACTGGATGGCCGGGTGCTGGCGGGCGCGTTGTCAAAGTACTCTGGACGCGGCCAGGCTTATGTCGAGTCCTTACGCACCATCATTCGCGCCAATGATCTTGGCGTTCTGGACAGGGCCGTATTCAGCGATCTCCAAAAAATCCAAACGACGGCCACTGCCGAGCCAGAGACCAAGCCGCTTTAGCCTGATGTCGCAACAGCACTGATTGGGGGAGTCATGGCCACAGCGAAATCCAAAACAGCAAAAAAGCCTAAAGCGAAAAAGAAACCAGGGCCGAAGGCGAGTCGCGTGAAGGCAGGCCGCGCGAAGGCAGGCCGCGCGAAGGCAGGCCCCACGAAGGCAGGTATGAGCGACGATGCGATTCTGGCCAAGACCGGGCGCACCTGGGCGCAATGGGTGAAGACACTCGATGAGTTAGGTGCCCGCGCTCTGAGTCACACGGAACTGGCACACACTGTTGCTTCAAAATTCAAACTGCCGGGGTGGTGGGCGCAAGGCGTGACGGTTGGTTACGAGCGTATGACCGGCAAGCGCGCCCTGCACCAAAGCAACGGCGGTTTTGTTGCCAATGTCAGCAAGACCATGACAGCGTCGGCTAAAAAGCTATTTGGCATTCTGGATGATGAAAAAGCCCGCAAAGCGCTTTTGAAAAAAGCGGTGAATTTTTCCACCCGCACCCCGGCAAAGACTTTGCGCTTTGCCTGGACCGATACCGAACGCGTGATCATTGCCTTTTATGAGAAGGCCAAAGATAAAGCACAGATCGTCGTGCAGCACGAAAAACTGGCCCACGCCGATGACGTGCAGAAGGCCAAAAAATTTTGGCAGGATGTGGTGGCCCGCATCGAAAAAATTGCGACGCGCTGAATTTTTATTTTAGATAGCGCGGGTGAACACGCACGCCCTCGGTCATTCCACCCGCTAAAAACTCCTGCCCGAACCAGTACCACTGATTTTGAACTTTGATCGTACAGTTCACGCGGGCTCGCCCCGTGGGGAATGGGGTCGTGGGCGTAACTGTAACGGCTACTTTGTTGGCGCTTGTGTTGAGCCTTTCGCCGCGCGGACCAAAGCACGATAAACCCAAAAGATCGCCGGGCGGTTCGTGAACCGTGAACGTCAACACCGGCTTGGCGTCGCGCAAGACCGGATCGCTGGGCTGCACATCAACGGCGCGTAAGGGCTTGGTGTTTACGACCAGCTGAAATCGATCCATGGCACCGTAGTGCTCGTTCAAGGCAAAGCGCGGCAGCAAAAACATGTCGCCCTCGGCGTAGACGGGCCCCGAGTTCTGCCCGAAGGCCGCGTCAAACCCTGCTTTACGCACAATTTCCAAATCCGCGCGCCCTGCTTCGCCGTAAGGGTGCGCATAGAGCGCGGGTGCGATATTGAGCTCGGCCTTGAAGCGCGCTTTCATGGTTTCAAGGTCTTGCGCAACTTCGTCAGTACTGAGCGCCGGCGCATGAGGATGGGCGTGGCTATGGCCTTCAAGCGACACGCCTGCGGCTTTAAGAGTGCGCAAGTCATCCCAAGTCATGATGTCGGTGTATTTTTTATCGACCGCTTCGGTGGCGACAAATACCGTGAAGGGAAATCCGGCTTTTTTGAATCGCGGGAACGCCTCGGTGAACACCGATTTGTAGGCATCATCAATGGTGATTGCGATTGTTTTAGGTGTAAGCGGTTTGCGATCTTTCAGGGCCTGCACAATGTCGGATAACGGCACCACGTTGAACGTGTTCTGCCGCAAATAGGCGATGTGCGCATCAAGCTGGGCCAGCGTTGTATTTGTGGTGGGATATTTCGCTTCGCCGAAGCGGTGATACATCAGCACGACCGCAGAAGTGCTTTCAGCCCATGCGGGCGCGGCAAACAAAAGAATTGCCAGAACCAGAAATTTGATAAGGTGTCGCATCATTTTCGAAAAGGATAAACGCCGTGCGCGGATCTTTGAACGACCAGGGACTTGATCTCATATTTCGCAATGCCCGCACACAAAATAGTTGGAAACCTGAAAGTGTGTCAGAAGCGCTGCTGCAAAAGATTTATGATCTGGCCAAAATGGGCCCCACTAGCGCCAACTGTAGCCCCGCACGCTTTGTGTTCGTGACGACACCGGCCGGAAAAGAGAAGCTGAAACCCGCCTTATCCCAAGGCAACCTGGCCAAAACCATGTCGGCCCCCGTGACCGCGCTGATTGGCATGGATATGGAATTTTACGAGCTACTGCCGGAATTGTTCCCGCACGGCAATGCGAAATCATGGTTCACCGGCAACACGGCATTGATCGAAGAAACCGCGTTCCGCAACAGTTCGTTGCAAGCTGCATATTTAATGTTAGTGGCGCGCAGCTTAGGCCTGGACTGCGGGCCCATGAGCGGGTTCGACAAAAACAAAGTAAATGCTGCCTTCTGGCCTGATGGCCGGGTGAAGGTGAATTTTATCTGCAACATCGGTTATGGTGATGATGCCCAAGTGTTCCCCCGCGGCCCGCGCCTGCCTTTTGAGCGAGCCTGCGAAATTGTTTAGCGGTTGGGCTGAGACACAAATCGCTTGGCGATGAGCTGGTCCGCCAAAGCGGGTAAGGGCTTCGACAGCGTTTTGATGGCTTTGGTCAGTGCCGGCTGCGAGGCGTGGCAGGCTTCTGCCGCACGCGTGAAGTTTAGCTCGCGGCAGGGGGTGAGAAAGTACCTGATCTGATGCAGTTCCATGGCCGCTTTTTCCGTCTGCCACGCCCTGCAATTATAGCCTTATCGACGGGGGAGGAAACCAACCGTATCGTAGACTTCCTTCAACACAGTCTCGGCCACGGCGTTGGCTTTTTCAGCGCCGCGCGCCAGCACATTATCTATTTCGGCAGGGTCGTTCATCAGGCGCTTCATTTCGGCATTGATGGGCCCCAGCACTGAAACCGCCACATCGGTCAGCTTGTTCTTGAAAGCCGAGAACTGCAGACCCGAAATATCCGCCAACACTTGGGGGATGGTTTTGTCCGTAAGGGCTGCGTAGATGTTGATCAGGTTGGCCGCTTCCGGGCGGCCTTCCAATTCAGCTTCCGTAGTGGGCAACGGCAATGGGTCGGTTTTGGCTTTCTGGAATTTGAGCGCAATGCCGTCGCGATCATCGGTCATGTTGATGCGCGAATAGTCAGATTCATCCGACTTCGACATTTTCTTGGAGCCGTCGCGCAAGCTCATGACACGCGTCCCGGGACCGCGAATGACGGGTTCCGGCAACGGAAACACCTGCTTGGCGTAATCGTTGTTGAATTTCTGGGCGATGTCGCGCGTGAGTTCCAGGTGCTGCTTCTGGTCTTCACCGACAGGCACGTGCGTGGCTTTGTAGACCAGAATGTCGGCAGCCATAAGGTTTGGATACACGTACAAACCCGCTGAGGCGTTCTCGCGATTTTTGCCGGCCTTGTCCTTAAACTGCGTCATGCGATTCAACCACCCGATGCGCGCAACGCAGTTGAACACCCACGCCAATTCAGCATGTGCAGGCACGTGGCTTTGCACGAACAGCGCATTGTTCACGGGATCGACGCCCGACGCGATCATACCGGCGGCCACTTCGCGCGTGGCGCGGCGCAGTTCAGCCGGGTCTTGCCACAAGGTGATCGCGTGCAAGTCGACGATCAGGAAAAAGCATTCGTAATCCTGCTGTAGGCCAACCCAGTTGCGGATCGCGCCTAAGTAATTGCCAAGATGTAGATTGCCGGTGGGTTGGATGCCGGAGAGGATGCGCCCGGCTGTAACGCCATTGTTCCGTGTGGGCGGTGTGGACCCGCTGGTGGACATGATCGTCTTTCCTATATGTGCGGCACCGCGGATGGACCCCGCGAGACCGGTAAAACGTAGGCGCTAGTTACCTTGACGGCGCAGGCGGCGCAAGTCCGTAAACCGCGCAGCTCCGGTGGCAAGAATGCTCAAGCCATAGACGATGCCGCCACCGGCAATGAGACCCGTCAGAATCAAGGTGCGCTTGAGGAACGAGCCCGAATGCTGGCCCGGTGCACCGAAGACAGCCCCCCAAACCTCGACGGCCATCTGGGCACCGTACCAAAGGGCAGCACACATCAGCCCAGAAGCCACCAGCATTTTGGGAATGCCCCAAGTAAGACGTTTGTCCATCACCAAGTGCCCACGACGATGCAGCACCATGGCCAGGATAAGAATGTTCAGCCACGCCGACAACGATGTGGCCAAGGCAATACCGATGTGGCCTAGAAATTTAAGCGCGGCGAGATTCAGCACGACGTTCAGAACAAAGGCCGCGAGGGCCGCTTTGACGGGGGTGCGCGTATCGCCTCGGCTAAAGAAACCCGGCGTGAGTGCTTTGTTGAGCACGTATGCGGGCAACCCAATGGAGAACGCAACAAGAGCTGCCGCGACGGCCTCGCGGTCTGAGGGTTCAAACGCGCCGCGCTCGAACAAGACTGATGTGATTGGTTCGGCCAGCATGGCGATACCCGCGCCAGCAGGCAATGTGAACAGCAGGCAAATTTCGATGGCGCGGTTTTGGTTGGAAAGGGCTGCCGCTTCGTCACCGTTTTGGATGTTGCGCGAGAGCAAGGGCACCAGCGCTACGCCCACGGCAACACCGATGACTCCAACAGGCAACAGATTCACGCGGTCGGCGTAATAAAGCCACGATACGGCGCCAGCCGAAATGAGCGTGGCCACCATTTTGTTGACCACGAGATTGAGCTGATAGATCCCTGCGCCAAACACCACCGGCGCCATACGGGCGAGCAATGTTTTCACATCTGGCGTAAGGCGCGGCATGTGCATTTGAAAACGCATGCCGATGCGCTTGCAGTCTTGCGCCAGCCACAGGAACTGCACCACGCCCGCGACGAACACACCCCAAGCCAGGAACGTGGCCGGATCGCCGTCAGAACCAATGCCGGCCAACAGCGCGGCAATGAGTGTGATGTTCAAGAGCACGGGCGCGGCGGCGGCGACGGCAAAACGGTCGAAGGCGTTGAGCACACCCGATTGCAATGATGTGAGCGATACGAAGAACAGATACGGGAAAGCGATGCGCGCCAATTCCGTGGTTTTTTCCATCTGGCCGGGAATGTCGGCAAACCCCGGCGCCATGACGTACAGCACCACCGGCATGATGATGATCATAACAATGCTGAACAGCAGCAGCGTCGCCGACAGCACGGCAAACGCATCGTCGGCAAATTGCTTGGCCTTGGACTGGCCTTCACGCGCCAGGATTTGCGTAAAGATGGGCACGAAGCCCGCTGAAAACGCCCCTTCGGCAAACAGGCTGCGAAACAGGTTGGGCAACTGAAACGCGATAAAGAATGCATCGGCCACGGCGCCGGCACCCAGATAGGTGGCCGTCAGCACGTCACGGATAAGACCCGTGACCCGCGAGAGCATGGTGAAGGACCCCACCGTGGTGAAGGAGCGCAGAAGCGTCATGGTGATGGGTGTAACCTAAAAGCGGCCTTGAGTGAATCCGGCGTGAATCGAGGCCAGAAAAAAAGCGAATTTATGGTCTATTCTGCGGCCTTACTCTGCAGCACGCGATGGCACGGTGGTTTTTCGGGCCTGGATGGAGACATCGCTTGCGGCAACGCCGATGGTTTTGCCCAGCGCATCGCGAATCTGACGCAGTTTGGTCTCGTTTTCGACCTTCATCCCAAACACATCTTTCACATAGAACACGTCGACCACGCGTTCGCCATAGGTTGAGATGTGCGCCGAGGTGATTTGCAGGCCTAAATCCGTCAGCGTTTTCGTGACATCAAACAAGAAGCCCGGCCGATCGTGACCGTTGATCTCGATAACCGTGCAGACCTTCGAGGCTGTGTTGTCGATGAATACGCGCGGCGGAACTTCCATGGCTTTGGCCCGGGTGGGTACCCGCAAGACGGAAGTTTTTGAAAGCTCTTGGTTGAACCGCACCCGGCCTTCAAGGGCGGCAACAATGCGGCTTTTGATGCGCGAAAGTCGCGTATCCGATGTGATGGGTTCGCCATCGTAATCTTGGAAGTAAAAGGTATCGAGCGCCATGCCGTTCGCGAGCGTTAGAATCTTGGCGTCCACAATCGACACGCCTGAGAGCGACAAGGCGCCGGCGATTTTGGCAAACAAGCCCGGGTGATCCGGCGTGTAGATCATCATCGAAGTGGCATCGCGGTTGCTTTCCACCGCAAATGATATGGCCACCGTTTCGCCCACCGCCTCGGCATTGCGGATAAAGCGCATGTGCTTTTCCTGCGTATCGGTGTCGTAAGTTAGCCAATAGGCCGGTGACGGCGAAGCAATGGCCGCTTCGCGGGTTTCATCCGGCCAGTCTTTCAGGCGCGCAGCCAGTGCTTCGCGCTTCGCCGCAACACGCGCATCACGGGTGGCGGTGTTCTGGGCGCCCGACATGTATTCATCCGCGCGGTGATACACCTCACGCAGTAAGGTGGCCTTCCAGTTGTTCCAAACGTTGGGGCCCACCGCGCGAATATCTGCACATGTCAGGACCAGCAGCAACCGCAGCCGCTCCGGCGATTGCACGGCATCGGCAAAGGAGGCAATGGTTTGCGGATCATCCAGATCGCGTTTAAACGCGGTGTTGCTCATCAGCAGGTGGTAGCGCACCAGCCAACTGACGGATTCTGTCTCTTCCGGCGTCAGGCCCAAACGCGGGCAAAGGTCCAGCGCGATGTCTGCGCCCAAGTCCGAATGGTCGCCGCCGCGGCCCTTGGCAATGTCATGCAACATCACGGCCACATACAACGCGCGGCGTGATTGCACTTTGTGAATCACATCCGACGCCACGGGAAGGTCGGCTTTCAGTTTTCCCTGTTCGATGCGGTTCAAAATACCGATGGCGCGGATCGTATGCTCGTCAGTCGTGTAGACATGATACATGTCATACTGCATCTGGGCAACGACGCGGGCGAAGTCGGGGATAAAGCGGCCGAACACGCCGACTTCACTCATCAGGCGTAAAATATTCTCAGCCCCTTTGGGCTCGGTGAGAATATCCATGAATACGGCGTTCGCTTCCGCGTTATCACGCAAGGCCGTGATACGCTTGGCGTTGCGCGTAATAACGCGCAGCGCATTGGGCTGGAAATCAAACTGATGCACTTGCGCAATGCGGAAGATTTGCAGCAGCTTTAGTGGGGTTTTTTGTACGTCAGAGTCCGTCAGCGCAATGCGCCCGCCATCCACCACAAAATCTTCAACCTTGCGGCGACGCAGCGCAGCGGGCAGCCGGATCAACGGTTTGCGGCGGCCTTTTTCTTCCAGCATGGTGATAAAGATGCGCGTGAGATCGCCCACATCACGCACGATCAGAAAGTAATGCTTCATGAAGCGTTCGGTCGCGGTCGAGCCCGCACGGTCCGAATAGTTCATGCGCTTGGCAATTTCGCGCTGCAGATCGAAAGTAAGGCGATTGTCGGCACGGCCGCTTAAATAATGGAGGTGACAGCGCACGGTGTTGAGGAAATCGTGCGCCTTGGCAAAGCGTGCCGCGGCATCATCATCGATCAGGCCCATATCGGCCAAACGGCGGACATCGGAAACACCGTACAAATATTTTGCAATCCAATACAGCGTATGCAGATCGCGTAAGCCGCCTTTGTCATCCTTTACGTTGGGTTCGAGGCGGTAGCGGGAGTCGCCGGTTTTTTCGTGCCGGCCGTCGCGTTCCGCCAGTTTCGCCTGCACGAACTGCGCGCCGCTGCCGTCGATGATCTCTTTCTGGAACTGCTTTTTAAACTCGGCCGCCAATTCCTGATCGCCCCAGATCCAGCGTGCATCCAGCAGCGATGTGCGCACGGTGACATCGGCCTTGGCTTGGACGATGTTTTCATCGATGGAGCGGACCGACTGGCCGACTTTGAGGCCCAAGTCCCACAGCGAGTAGAGGATGAATTCCACTAATTGCTCGGTGAACGGCGTTTCCTTGTAAGGATACAAGAACAAGAGGTCGACATCGGACAACGGCGCCAGTTCGCCGCGCCCATAGCCGCCGATGGCCAGCACTGAAATGCGTTCGCCTGTGGTGGGCACACCGCGCCGGATCAGGTGATTGAGGGCATGATCAAACAGCACGCGAATCAGCTGATCCATCATGTAAGAGCGCGCAGCCACACAATCATCGCCTAAGTATTTTCCGCTTTCGAGGCGTGTGCGAATTTCATCGTCGGCTTTTTTCAGCGCAGCCTTTAGAGCCTCGATGAATTTCGCCCGGCGCGTACTATCGTTGCCGTCGTTCAGCGCGATAGCGTCCAGTTCGGCCGAAAGCGCACGGCGGTCGATGATCTCGCGGGGTTTTAAGATGGTGCGCACGAAACTTTACTTTGCGATTTTAAGCTAGATTATTTTAAGCGCAGACCCTGGTCGCGCGCTTCCTGCTCGCCCACTTTAATGACGCGCTCGCCTTTCACTTGCGGAATGATCGGCAGTTTACGCTCTGCCGTCTGGGGCGCCATGTTGCGGGCCATGCCTTCCATGGCGAACCGCGACTTCACGCGCGCACTGATGACGGCTTGCAGCTCCAGAATCTTGGCTTGGCCCACAAACAAAAGCGCCACCAAAAAAATCGCAACGGCGCAACCGAAAGCATAGACTTCGTTGATCCACTCCGAGCCCGAGAACGCCAGCAGCAATGAGATGATGGAAGCGACCATGCACAGCACGCCCATCCAGAGTTGGATGCGCGCCAGGGCGGGAATGTCAGGCTTATCGGGATCGACGTCGAACATGGCAAAACCTCCGGGACAGCGGCGGCTCTCTCATAAGGGATAAATAAGTCTACCAGATGTGCTTGGGTAGGCGGTTATCCGGTTTTATCGGCCTTCAGGGTCTTGAGGCGATAAAGCGTTTCTAGCGCCTCACGGGGGGTTAATTCGTCGGGGTTGAGTGCGGCCAAAGCCTCTTCCTGGGGCGATGGCCCGCGATTCGTGCCCCCCCGCCCACCCGGAGCTGGGCGTTGGGACACGGCAAACAGCGGCAGGTCGGCCGCCAACTTGCGGGCGGCCCCGGCTTGTTCACTTTTCTCAAGGTTATCAAGGACTTCCTCGGCCCGGGTGATGACGGCCCCCGGCATCCCGGCCAACTGGGCCACATGGATGCCGTAGGACCGATCAGCCGCCCCCGGCCCAATTTCGTGCAGGAACACCACATCGCCCTGCCACTCGCGCACTTTCATGGTGTGGGGCGCTAGTTCCGCCAAACGCCCCGCCAGCGAGGTCAGTTCATGGTAGTGCGTGGCAAACAGTGCGCGGGTTTTGTTGGCATCGTGCAGATGTTCCAACGTCGCCCAGGCGATGGAAAGGCCATCGTAGGTGGCCGTCCCGCGTCCGATCTCATCCAAGATGACGAACGACTTCTGAGTGGCCTGATTCAGGATGGCTGCGGTCTCAATCATTTCGACCATGAAGGTCGACCGCCCGCGCGCAAGATCATCAGCGGCCCCCACGCGCGAGAACAGTTTATCGACCACGCCGATATGCGCAGACGCCGCGGGCACGTAACACCCGGCCTGAGCCATAATGGTGATCAGCGCGTTCTGACGCAGGAAGGTGCTTTTACCGGCCATGTTAGGGCCGGTGATAAGCCACAAGCGGCCCGCACCCTGATTGGCCTTCGCACCCAAGTTGCAGTCATTCGCCACAAACGCCGCCGAGGCCTGGTTTTTCAGAACCGCTTCCACCACCGGATGACGCCCAGCGGTGATATGGAAATTCAGACTGTCGTCTACAACAGGGCGGCTGTAGTTGCGATCAACCGCCAACTGCGCAAGCGCTGCAAACACATCGAGCGCCGCCAGGGCTGCGCCCGCTTGAGCAACCTGCTCTGTGTTTGCGGTAACGGTCGCGATCAATGCGTCGAAGATTTCCATCTCTAAAGCCAAGGCCTTGTCGGCGGCAGACCTGATTTTATCTTCAAGCTCGGACAACTCTACCGTCGTGAAGCGCATGGCATTGGCTAGCGTCTGGCGGTGAATGAACTTTGTTTTGTCCGCGGAAGGAGTTGCGCGCGCATCCTCCACCAGCTTCTCGCCGTGCTTGGCGGTGACCTCGATGTAGTAGCCCAGAACATTGTTGTGGCGAATCTTCAGCGTATTAATGCCGGTCGTATCGGCGTAGGTCGCTTGAAGGCCCGCGATCAGCTTGCGGCTGTCATCGCGCATCAACAACAACTGATCGAGTTCTGGTGAATAGCCTTGCGCCACGAACCCGCCATCACGCGACAGCAAGGGCAACTCTTGCGCCAGGGCTTGCGATAGCGTCGTGACCAGATGCGTGTGATCGCCGAGATTGCTGAGCGCGGTTGAAATGGCCTCGGGTGGTGGCAGCAACGACGCCTGGGCTTGGTGAATTGTCGCCCGTAGCGCAGGGATTTGGCCCAAGGCATCGCGCAACGCGGCTAAATCCCGCGGGCCGCCGCGCCCCAGGGTGATGCGCGATAACGCACGCTCGATATCGGGGCAGGCTTTGAGCTGCTCGCGCACCTGGTCGCGCGTGTTAGCACTGGCCACAAAAAATGCCACGCCATCTAATCGCGCGTTGATGGCTGCGGGGTCCGT
>JAEUKL010000091.1 GCA_016793005.1 Rhodospirillaceae bacterium
CCCACCCGTAAACTTGGGTGAACACGTGGAAGCGCCGATCATCAACATGGTCACCTGCGGTGGTCAGGCAACCATCCCGATTGTTGCGGCCGTCTCGCGTGTGGCCCCCGTGGCCTATGCTGAGATCGTGGCGTCGATTGCATCGAAGTCAGCGGGCCCCGGTACGCGCGCGAATATCGATGAATTTACAGAAACGACGGCCCGCGCCATTGAAAGTGTTGGTGGTGCGAAGCGCGGCAAAGCCATCATTGTGCTGAACCCGGCCGAACCGCCGCTGGTGATGCGTGATACGGTGTTCTGCCTGGCGGAAAGTGATGACGAGGTCGCCATTCGCGCATCCATTGAGCAAATGGTGGAAACGGTGCGGGCGTATGTGCCTGGGTACCGCTTGAAACAGCAGGTGCAATTCGAACGCCTGCATAACGACCCCACCGTGCGCATTCCCGGCCGCAATGGCCCAGTCTCGGGCATGAAGGTCTCTGTGTTTCTGGAGGTCGAGGGTGCGGGCCACTACCTGCCGAAATACGCGGGCAACCTCGACATCATGACATCCGCCGCACTGGCGACTGCCGAACGCGTTGCCGAACTGCGCGCGAAGGCGGCGGCCTGATGGAAAAGCTTTATATCCAAGACGTGACCTTGCGCGATGGCATGCACGCCATCCGGCATCAGTACGGCGTCGATCATGTTATTGCGATTGCCAAGGCCCTCGATGAAGCCAAAGTCGACGCCATTGAGATCGCGCACGGCGATGGATTGTCGGGCTCCAGCTTCAACTACGGCTTTGGCCGCCACGATGACCTGGAATGGATTGAAGCTGTTGCCAGCGTTGTGAAGCACGCCAAGCTTACGACACTGCTTTTGCCCGGCATCGGCACTATTCATGACCTGAAGAACGCTGCTAAAGCAGGCGTGAAGTCAGTTCGTATCGCCACACACTGCACAGAAGCCGACATTTCGAAGCAGCACATCGAAGAAGCCCGCAAGTTGGGCTTGGATGTCGCGGGCTTCCTGATGATGTCGCACATGAGCCCGCCCGATAAGCTGGCAGCTCAAGCCTTATTAATGGAGAGTTACGGCGCACATTGCGTTTATGTGACTGACTCCGGTGGCGCACTGACCATGAATGACGCCGCCGACCGCGTAAAAGCCTTGCGTGCGGCGTTAAAGCCGCAAACCCAGATCGGCATTCACGCGCATCACAACCTTTCACTGGGTGTCGCCAATTCCATCGTTGCCGTCGAGCACGGCGTCATCCGTGTTGACGCCTCACTGGCAGGCATGGGCGCCGGCGCCGGCAACGCGCCGCTGGAAGTGTTCATTGCCGCCGCCGACCGCATGGGCTGGAATCACGGTTGCGATCTTTTCAAGCTGATGGATGCCGCCGAAGACTTGGTGCGCCCCTTGCAAGACCGTCCCGTGCGTGTGGACCGTGAAACATTATCGCTCGGCTATGCGGGTGTTTATTCCAGCTTCCTGCGTCACGCCGAAAAGGCATCCGACAGCTACAACGTCGACGTGCGCGAGATTCTGATGGAACTGGGCCGACGCCGCATGGTCGGCGGCCAGGAAGACATGATCATCGATGTGGCTCTGGATCTGAGCAAAGCCAAATCCGCAGGACAAAAAGCATGAGTGCCGATATTGCCGCCCTCGCGACCAAACTGGACGATGCCGCGCGTCATGCCAAAGCAACGCCGCAAATTGCGGGCGATCCGATTTCGGTCACGGATGCCTATGCCGTCCAGAAAGCCAGCATCGACAAGCGTCTTGGCCGTGGCGAACGCATCGTCGGCATGAAGATGGGTTTCACCAGCCGCGCCAAAATGATCCAGATGGGTGTGTCTGACCTGATTTGCGGTCGCCTCACCGACGCCATGATGGCTGAAGACGGTGGCGCCATTTCGTTCAAGAAGTTCGTGCATCCGCGCGTGGAGCCGGAAGTCGCTTTTCTGCTGCGCAAGCCGCTCATCGGCCGCGTAACGCCGCTGCAAGCGCTGGACGCAGTTGAGGCCATCGCGCCTGCGTTGGAAATTATCGACTCGCGCTATGAGAATTTCAAATTCTCCCTGACCGATGTGATCGCCGACAACTCATCATCCTCGGCCTTTGTGATCGGCCCGTGGCGTAGCGCCGATATCGACATCGCCAACCTTGGCATGGTCATGAGCATCAACGGACGCGCGCAAGCTTTTGGCTCAACGGCCGCAATTCTGGGCCACCCGCTGCGTTCGCTTGTATCTGCGGCACGCCTTGCCGCCGAATTCGATGTGGATATGAGTGCAGGCAGCCTCGTCATGGCGGGCGGCGCAACCGCCGCCAGCGCGCTTTCGCCGAATGCCTACGTATCGCTTGAAGTGGAAGCGCTTGGCCGTTGCGGTTTCAGCGTGGAGGATTAGCCATGCCGCTTATACAAGTCAGCATCATGCAAGGCCGCAGCGAGCAGCAAAAAACCGACTTTGCCGCCAAGGTCACTGCGGTGGCCTGCGAAACGCTGGACGTGAAGCCCGAACAAGTGCGCGTGTTGATTAACGAGCTGCCGCCGCAAAATTGGTTTGTAGGCGGCGTCGCAAAAACCCCTCCGAAGAAAACTTAAGCCCGCACCGTGACTGACACACCTCTTGCAACCCCGACCGCATCTGGCCGCCACATCTCATTGCGGCGCGCGTGGTTTGTGACACACCAGTGGATTGGTTTGGGGCTGTCCATCATTTTCATCGTTCTCGGCATTACCGGCACCGCCCTTGTAGCCGAACGCGAGATTGACCAACTGGTTCACCCGAAGCGCTAT
>JAEUKL010000113.1 GCA_016793005.1 Rhodospirillaceae bacterium
TTACGCTCAATTTTGCAGCGCGGGGTGGCTCACCGTAGCCCTGAACACCCGACTTATGCGTTGGTATAAGTCCTTTTATACCTTATTGCTGACACGGATCGTGGCCCGAATGATATCCACCCACGTGGGGGAACTATCGGACAAGGCCTTTAATGAAACGAGTTTCTCCGCCCGCCATCATTGCGCTCTATTACGCCGCTATCGGCGTAGCCTGGATTCTGGGCGGTAGCGCCTTGGTCGACCTGCTGCTGCCGAAGGACACGAACCTGCGGGACGAGGTCGAGATTTTCAAAGGCCTTCTGTACGTCGCCCTAACCGCACTGGCTGTTTATGGTTTCGCCAAATGGCAGTGGCGCACGCGCGTCGACCTGGTGAACGACCTGAATCAGTCGGGCCATCGCGTCATGTCGCTGAGCAACCAGTTGACGGAACGCGAAGCACTGCTGAGCGCGACCCTGAACTCCATCAGCGACCATGTCTACGTGATTGACCGGAACCGCAAACTGGTAACGGCAAATGCGCCGGCGCTGGCGGCCTTTGGTCTTGATCCGGCCCGCGTCAGGGGAATGGATCTGCTGCGCTTTAATTGGCCGGAGTTGACCTTCAAACAGATCGACCTGGATTGCGATTTTGTCTTATCGACCGGTCATGCGGCCTATCGCACCATCTCGTTGCCGACGATCAATGGGCCGCGCGACTTCGCTTATGCCATGACGCCAATTTTCGGCTCGAAAGAAAAACCCGATATGGCTGTGGTGGTGGCGCGCGACGTCAGTACTGACGCCGTGGCGGCGTAAAGTCTCAGCTCAGGTCTGGCTATTTACGACCCATCCGGCGTCGGACGGCAGAACTGATCGACTTTTTTCATTTCAACGCAGGCGGCTTCAGCCTCGGCCATCGAGCCGAACGGCCCGACCAGCAGGCGATAGAAATTCCCCTGCCCCGGCACATTGGTTTTACGCGCTTCGAAGCGCAAGTTGGCAAACAGGTTCGGATTGCGCGTCTTGGCCTGCTCATAGCCGCTACGGGCCCCTTCAGCGCTACGGAAGGATGCCAGATGCAAAACGGGGCCTGACAGGGCTTGCGGCGCACCGGCGTCGGCAGGTGCCGCTGGGTTTGCCGCAGCATTCGCAGCCTTCGCATTAGCGGCAGACTTGGCACCGGCCGTAGCACCTGATGCCGATGATGACGATGATCCTGTCGAAACGCGCTGCACGCCCTCGCCGCCCCGCATCACGCGGTCCATGGCGGCTTTCTCGGCTGTAAACTCGCCTTCGCTGATCAAGTCCTGATCGCGGATATAAGCCAAACGGCCAGCAGAATCCGCCAGCGCAAACATGTCCGACGGCGGCGGCGCTTTGGGCGCGCGCGGATCGGGCTTTTCCGGCAGCAGCGAATTCAGGATCGTCATGCGTTCCATTTCGTGCTGGCGCGTTGTGATCGCGCGCATTTCAAGCGAGCGGCCTAAGGCTTGCAAGCGCGCGGAAATAGCGGCCGGCGCAGGCACAGGGCGATCAAGGCCTAAGCCAGGCGGCTCTTTCGAGTACTGGAGCAACGCGCCAATGTTAGCGGCGCGGCGGCGATCATGTTCTTCCTGCGTGATCAAACCTTCATCCAGCAGCTTCGAGAGAATTTGAAAGCGGCGGATAACGTTGCTGTCACCGACGGTCAGTTTCGGAGCGCCCGGCCCGCCATTGACCATGGGCTCTGTCATGCTGATTTGCGCGGGCACAAACTCGCGGGCATCGGACTGAACCGGACCGGCGGCTTGGCTAGGCATGGCCGGCTGCGGGTTAAACTCGCGCGCATCGGCCATAGGCGTGGCACCCGGAGGCGCCATCAGCTGCGCCAAAGGTGACTGCGCATCCGGTTGCGCGGGGGTCGCAGGCATCACCGGTGCCCGTGCCGTCACTGCGGCGGCTTTGGCCGCACTGGTGGTGACATTCTGGCGGGGCAAGTTAAGGCCTAGCGTTTCAGGCTGCGCGACGGTTACTTGCGGCGGCGGCGCAGCGGCATTCTGCGCGGTCATGCCGGGCGGTGGCGTCAGAACCGGAGCTGCTTGTGCCGGTGGTGTTTGGGATGCTGTGGCTTGAGGTGCAGCAGCTTGTGGCGCGGCATCCTGAGGTGCCGTGGGTTGCGGCGCCGGAGCAGCAGCTTGCGCACCGGCGGGGATCAACGGCGCAGGACCATTTCGTTTTGGTGCAGCGCCAGGTGCTGCATTCATATCGTTGGCATTCAAAGTCCCCAGCGGCACCATCTGCGATCCGCCAGAGGCCGATGCGGTTTGTGCGCTCGCGGCATCAACTGTCAGCGGATCCACGTCTAGGGGGTCGACCGGCTGCGTCGCAATTGCGGCTGCCTTGTCGTCATCGCCGCTGCCGAACGACGGAAACAGCGCGCCATCGCTCAAGCTCGCGCAGCCTGACAACGCCATTATGGTCGTCAGCAGGAAAGCGGCTTTCATCTGGGGCACAAAACGCAGCGGCATACTGGACGGCATCTTCCCGGGCCTTTGGACCTTTGGGTCTTTATATAAGAGTCAGGACTGGCCCGTAGGGGCCAGATTCAGAGTCCCACGCCGGTAATCTATGAATCAGGGCCTAACGATTGGTTAAGCTTGACGGGTTTTACGCCCCGGCACGCATCTAAACCTTTGTTTCGGGCTGTTTTTTTAGATGCTCCGGACGATTAGCCACAAGTTCCGCGCTGGACCCGCAGGCCCCACACCCCCGAATGCACACGCAGAAGCTGCGAGCCCTTTCAATGCAGTTCTCTCTACGAACTCGCGCGCGTTTTTCTGTCGCATACTCTTGCGGTCACCGGCCTTTCAATGGAACCTGCGCCCTTCTTTCGTTGGGGGTTTTACGATGGATATTGATCCGTTCCGGGTTGTCGCGTTTCTGCACGTCCTTTTGTTTGCGTATTGGCTGGGCGCAGACCTGGGCGTGTTCCTGCACGGCAAGCGCCTGACGCGCGACGATATTCCTCTGGACGAGCGCTTACGGACCCGTGAGATCGGAGTGATGATCGACATGGCCCCGCGCTCGGCGTTGGTGCTGATGGTTCCCGTGGGCTTTACCTTGGCATCCAACTGGGGCCTCCCGCTGACAGGCGTGCAGATCGCGCTGCTGTGGGTGTTTGGGCTGGCCTGGTTGTGGCTGGTCTGGGAAGTGCATCACAAGAAGAACGAGCCCGTGGGCCGTAGCTTGCAGCGTATCGACTTTGCGATCCGCTACATCGTGCTGGCCGTTATGCTGGGCCTGGGCCTGACCAGCCTGGCGACAGGCGCGCCGGTGGCCTCGACCTGGCTTGCGGTGAAAATGGTGTTGTTCGGCGCGATCATCGTCAACGGCATCTGGTTGCGGCTGATTGGCGGGCGCTGGCAGTTGGCGTTCGATAAAATTCGGCTTGGTGGTGCGGATGCGGTGCTGGGCGAGCAGATGATCAAAGACAATCGCAAGGTCGCCTCTAAAGCGGCTTTGCTGATCTGGTTCCTGGTCGCAGTCATGGCCTTCTTAGGCGTGGTTAAGCCGTTCTAGGCCCCGGGTTTTTCAGCCCCGGACAACCGCACTTAAAAAGACATTATTCCCAAAGGGTTGGGGTGCGTCCTGCGTCTTTCAAGAGGGGGCAACGACCCCTATACTTGAGGCGTTGGTAGGCCGTGCAGAAGCACGCGGATCCAGCCGCCAGGCCGTGAACGAAAAACGAAGGCAGAACCATGGGACTCAATTTTCGGTTTGCAGGGTTAGCTCTGCTCGTAGCGCTGCTGTCGATGCCCGCAATCGCGCAAACCGAACGCCTGCAATCTGAGTCTGTTCAAGCCCAGATCAAAGCCTTGCCCGAGACGGCTGGCCAGCTTTTCGCAGATATGCCCGGAAGCGATCTGGAGCGCCCGCAAGCAACCGAGCGCCGCGTCAAACGCAGCCGCACGGTCCGCGTCAACGGCGCGTATATCGCCGCCATGCTGGAAGCCCCGCCGCTGGAAGTCACGGCCAGCGGAACCCTCGCCCGTGATACGCGCCAGCACATTCTGAACCTGTTCGACGATGTCAGCGTTGGCGTTGTTAAGCTCTCGCAGCGCCGCGATGAACTCGGCAACACAGTCTGGGTCGGCGGGATTATCGACGATCCGATGGGCAATGCACTGATCGTGATCGACAAAGGCGAGATCACCGCCAGCATTTCGACCAACGGACGCAACATCACCGTTTTTCCGGGTGCCGATGGCGTTCATACCATTCGGGAAATGAAACCGCGCTCAAGCTCAGAGCTGACCGACCCCAGCAGCCGCGATTCCAATGATGCCATCAAGCCGCCCAAGCCTGCAGGCGGCGCGGTCGATGAACCTACGTCACCATCCGCAGAGAGCCCGGAGCGCACACAAGCCACGACCACATTGCGCCTGTTTGTGGCCTACACCGCCAAAGCCAAAGCGCGCGTGTCAAACATCTCAACGTCCGTCTCGCTAGCCCTGGCGCACTTGAACACGACACTCAGCAACTCAAACATTGATGTGCAGGCCTCACTGGTGGGCTTTGATCAGGTGACTTACACCGAAGGCACCACAGCCTCGGCCGACAACGATTTGCTGAACGATGCCCGCATCAAGACAGGTGATTTCGCACGCATTCATTTAGGCCGCGCCGCGACGCAAGCCGACCTGGTTGCCGTGATCGCCGATTATGGCACCGTCGATTCATGCGGCGTCGGCTATATCAATGATGATCTAACCTCAGCCCTGGTGAATAGCTACGCGCAATACGGCGTCAGCTTGACCGACGTCACATGCTTACCCAGCACCTTCACGCATGAAGTGGGCCACAATCTGGGCGCCAACCATGATCGCTACGTCATCACCAATCCGGTGCCCGGCCCAACGGGGTACAATTACGGCTATATCGACACAACGGCCAAGTTCATGGACGTGATGGCCTACAACAACCAGTGCGATGACCTCAACATCACCTGCACTGAAATCCTGTACTACAGCAACCCGAACATTAATTATAATGGCCGCCCGATTGGCGTGGCCGACAACTTGCCCACCGCGGCCAACAACTCACGCCGCATCGGCGAAATCGCACCGCTGATCGCACGCTTCCGCACCGCCCTCAGCACGACATCGCCTACTCTATCGGTATTGGTCAGCGGCACGGGCACGGTGACCAGTTCACCCACCGGCATCAACTGCGGCACGGTTTGCACTTACACATTTACATCAGGTGCGTCGGTCACCCTAACAGCCGCAGCACCCCGCGGCTCGCAGTTTACAGGCTGGAGCGGCGGATCATGCTCGGGCACCGGAACTTGCACGGTTACGGTCAGCAGCGCATCCAGTGTGACGGCAAACTTCACGCCCGCGTTACGCGTTGGCGCAGTTTATTCTTCAGCCCAGTCGGGCTCGCAATCTCTACTGCGCTTTGCCAACACCGGCAGCACTTCCGGTTCTGTCAGTGTGGTGCTGTCGAATTACGCGACGGGCGCTGCCTTGGGCACATGGAGCAAAACCATCCCGGCGGGTGTTGCAGATCAGGTCGGCATTGAAACCATCGAGAGCGCCATTCCCAGCGGCACCACCAAGCCCCAGTACTACTCGGCTTCAGTGCAATCCAGCATGACCGGGTACATTCAGCACGTGCTGTTCCGCCGCAGCGACGGCACGCTGACGAACTTGAGCACCTGCGACGTCAACGTGACCGCTAATGCCACGCAAGTCGCCAACGTCCATTCCAGTTTGTTGGATTTCGGCTACCCCAGTTCCATCGCCATTACAAACACCGCGACGCTGGGGTCCTCCTCTGCAACATCGACCGTCAGCATTGGCGTTTTTGACTCGGCCACCGGCACCCGCATCGGCACCTACACCACAACCGTCGCTGCAAACACGCAAAAGATTGTCCCGGTCGCCGACATTGAAACTGCAATGGGCACGAAGCCCACATCGACCCAGTATCACTACACGCTGAAGATCGAGAACAGCTTCCTGGGCCACCTTCAGCACTTGGTCAACAATTCCAAGGTCGGCGTGATCACCGACATGACGACACAGTGCAGCTTCAACGACGTGACCGCGCCGCCATCGACCGTGGCCGTGCGCCAGCCCGGGCCGATTTTCTCGTCCACGGGTACATCGCAGTCGTTCTTGCGCTTCTACAACACCGGCACCACCGCCGGCACGGTCAACGTCGCGCTTTATAACTATTCAACGGGGACATCGCTGGGGAACTGGACCAGCCCCAGCATCCCGGCCGGATCGTCGGCGCAGTACCAGATCACAACGCCTGAAACAGTGGTGACGGCGACGAAACCGTTATACTACGCAACTTCATTGCAAACGCAGATCACCGGCTACTTCCAGCATGTGCTGTACCGCCCGTCCGACGGCACGCTGACCAACTTAAGCACCTGCGACACCGGCGTGACGGCAGAGCAAGGGCAACTGATCAACGTGCACTCGACGTTGCTGGATTTCGGCTTCCCCAGCTCGGTTGTCATCAACAACACCGCAACGACAGCGGCGACGGCAACGCTTGGTATTTACGATGCCACTACCGGCACCAAACTTGGCACGTACACATCGGCCTCGATCCCGGCCGGCGCGCAAGTCATCGTGCCGATTACCGACATTCAAACGCAGGGCGGCGTCTCACCGACATCGACGCAGTATCACTACGTCATTAAGGTCGAGAACTCGTTCACAGGCTTTATCCAGCATCTCGTCAATAACAAGAGCGTGGGCGTGATCACCGACATGACCGCCATGTGCCTGCTGCCGTCGCAGAAAGCCACGGTCTATACCGACTGCCGCAGCACATCCTGCTCGGCCACGGTCGGCACCGCCGTCAATGGGCAAATGAAGAAGCTGAACGATTATCAGAACTACCGCTACACGCTTACGGCAGGTCAGGCTTATACAATCGAGGTCAAAGGGGCCAGTTCGAACAACGGCACCTTCGTCCGGCCTTATGTGTTTATCTTTGGACCATCGGGCTCGGTGGTGACGCAAGGCGGCGGTGGCGGCACGGGCACCGATGTGCGCCTCACCTACACGCCGACAACCACCGGCGCGCACACCGTGCAGATCGGGCACTATTTAACGGCCAACAACGCCGGAACATTCGTGTTGACCGTGAATTAGGGTGCGGAGAATTAGGGTGCGGATCAGCTAGACCAGATTGCCCACGCGCGCGCCCTCAGCGGTAGCGTTCACCACAAAGCGCGGCGCAAACGCATCACCGACGATGTGCACCGGGATGCCCAGTTTGCGCAACGGCTCGGCCAGTTCGTCGTTGGGCCTGCGCGGCGTCGCATAGGTCAGCAGCGTGACATTCTCGATCACCTGCGTTTCACCGCTGATGACGTGTTTGATGGTGATCTGACCGTCCTCGATGCCGTCCACGCCTGCGGGCTCGGAATTCAGAATTACTTTAATGCCCTTCGGGAACAGGCGCTGGTAAATGCCCTGGCGGTTTACCAACGGTTCGTCGGTGGCTATACGCTCGCGCGGCGTGACTAGCACAACCTCGTCGTAGCGCTTCTTCAACATTTCAGCGGCCGCATAAGTGCCTGCCGTATGGTCCTTGTCGAAGATGATCGCTGTACCGCCCTGGTGCGCAGTCTTCGCCACCAGATCACGGGACACGTCACGCAAATCTGGGAAGAACGTCGGGTCGCGGTAATCCTCGGGGATAAAATCGGGCCATGTCATGGTGGACCCCGTAGCCAGAATCACAGCATCAGGCTTCAAGGCCGTAATGCGTTCAAGGTCCGCCTCGACACCCATTTCCAGCTTCAGGCCAAACTTCTGACCCATCTGAAGTTGGAAGTCGTAAATACTGCTAAGGTTTTCACCACCGGGCAGCAAGGCGTGCAAGCGCGTCTTGCCGCCGCCTTCTGCGCCTTTGCCGAACACGGTCACATCGTGCCCGCGCGCAGCCGCAAGCCAGGCGGCTTCCAAGCCGGCAATACCGGCCCCAACCACAACAACCTTCTTGGGCTTCGCCACTTTCGTGGGCCACCAATCGGCCTCTTCACGTTCGCCGACACGCGGATTGTTGTCGCACTGTACGCGCGCGCCCGCCACGATCATGTGCCAGCAGGTGTTGCACGACACGCAGTAGCGCATTTCGCGCTCGCGGCCTTCATAGGATTTTTTCGCCCACGCCGGATCTGTGATCATCGGACGGCCGACCATCACCAGATCGCCCAGGCCTTCGCTGATCACGCGCTCACCTTCGTTGGGATCGGTGATCAAACCCAACTGACCCAAGGGAATGCCCGGCATGTTGTTGCCGAGTTTGCGGATCTTGTCGAAGAACGGCACACGCGGCCCATGCAAGTCAGGCAAGTGCCAGTTCAAGGTGTCGGCATGGGCTCCCCAGCAGAACGTGACGTAGCTGGGTTTATGTGGGGCCACCAGGGCCGCGATATGCCCCGCCTCTTCAATATCAATACCGCCCGGCACGCCGTCTTCACCTGTCAGTTTCACACCGACGATGAATGAGGGCCCACACGCAGCGCGAATGGCATCGATGGTGCGGCGAATGAGTCGTGTGCGGTTTTCGCGGCTGCCGCCAAATTCGTCGTCGCGGATGTTCGACACCGGCGATGCGAACTGGTGGAAGATGTGGCCGTGGCCGCATGACATTTCCACGCCTGAGAAACCCGCTTCTTTAAGGATAAGCGCGCTCTCGGCAAACTCAGAAATCAAACGTTCCACTTCTTTGGTGGTCAGCACGTGCGGCACGGTCCAGCTGATGCCGTCCGGCAGAGCGCTCGCGCCAATGGCCCCGGCGTTGCGGCCGTTTTCATGGCGGCCACGGCCGGGATCTTGAATCTGGCCCAAAAGGTGCGAGCCGTTGGAAGCCACGGCATCGGCCAGAGCGCGCAAGCCCGCCAGGCCCTTGCGGTTGAACACGTCAACCTTGCGTGGGTTCTTCTGGTGCGAGGCCACGTTCATGGGCTCGGTCACGATCATGGCGGCCCCGCCGATGGCGCGGCTACGATGGTAATTGATCAGAGATTCAGACACCTGCCCGTCGTCGACATAGCGTGTGGACATGGCGGCGTGGACGATGCGGTTGCGCAATGTAAAAGGGCCGATTTTGATCGGCGAAAACATCAACGGATAAGCAGTGGTGTGTTGCGACATATGGAACGGACTGACGGGCTGAATGCTGCGAGAGATAAAGCGATGACGTAAGCCCGAATAGGCCCTCAGCCAAGCGGAATCAGCCGCTTGTGCACGTATTGAAAGCCGCTCGCCGCGAAACCGGCCACTGCAACACGTATGACAAGAAAAAAGCCCGCTTCAACATGTGAAGCGGGCTAAAGGTATAGAGGAGAGGACCGATAACAAACTGGCGGGCGAACCGCCCACCGCGATCATTCCGCCGACTTGGGCTGAACGCCCCCTCAACGAAAATCTCGATGTGCGCATTATGTCGAAGCCATCTACGGGCGTCAATGCATTTTTGCGCATTATGCGCATTTTCTTCGATATGCCACTACCGCACGTCGCTAAAAAGCACGGGCTGGCGAACTGCTCGTTCTGAGGGAGCTTTTATAAATTGAATCAAATTTTTACTGAGTTTTTAAGTGAGACTTCAGTCATACTGTATCTAGAGTCTTCTGGTTTCTCAGCCACCAGATATGCGCAATAAATCTCATATTCAGCCACGTTCGTATGCGCTTTTTTTACTATCTGCTGCGATGATATGCTCATCGCCGGACGCCACACGATAGGCCAACCGGTTTGGGGAACGGGCCACGCACAAGCGGCCCGACGATTGGGGAATAACACCACATGCCGGTTGATCAGACTGCGCAGCATCAACTTCAGCCCGCCGTTTCGGCCCAGCAGGCCCACACCCGCACCCTCATCAACGCCATGATGGCGCTGACGGGGCTAAGTTCCAGCGCGCTAGCGCGGGATGCGGGCCTGACACCTTCGACGCTTAACCGGTTCATGCATCAGCCGGTGCGCCACACCCTCAGTCAACGCACATTGCTGGCGCTGATGGTCGCCACGTTCCGGCACATGAAAGCACGCGGCATTGCAGCGCTGGATGCGGCAGCCCTGACAACCCTGGCCCCCACCCTGCCCTCGTTCGAGCGCGCGATCTTGGAGCAAGCCCCTGATGCCGAGCGCGTACTGAAAGAAATCAAACTGCGCACAGGTGCAGGCCTGGCCACAATGGCGGCGCGCGCAGATAACAGAACAGAAGCGGTGCGTGATTTGCCGGTCGTGACAGCGGGCACCTTGGGTGTTGATGTCGCGGCGCTGAACTTCGAGAAAGCGCCGCTGCACACTCAACGCCCGCCCTTCCTGGCCGATGATGCTCACGCGTTTGCATTTCTGATGACCGATGCCGCCATGAGCCCGCGCTATGATTCCGGCGACATGCTGTATGTCAGCCCCGCGCGCGACGTAAGCGGTGAAAATGTCGATGTGATTGTGGACCGCAAGACCAACGGTT
>JAEUKL010000125.1 GCA_016793005.1 Rhodospirillaceae bacterium
GACCACGCCGTCAGCCGTCCACGTTTTGTCGCGCGTGATGACAATGTTGATGCGTCGCGGCAAAGGCTTGCCGATAGAGGCGAATGTCTTGCGCCCCATGATGACCGGTTTCCCAACCGTCTGGGCCTTGAAGAACTTCAAGTCTTCGGAAATGTGCCACGGCAGTTGGCCGTTCACGCCGATCACGCCATTGTCGGCGCGGGCGAAGATTAAGGCGACAACAACAGGCTCAGTCATACACTTCAGCCGCTTGCACGTTTTGGTTCTTTGATGGCGTCAAGAACAACACCATGGGAATGGTGAGCAATACCAACAGCAGCAGAATTTGGAAATCCTCGATATAGGCCAGCATGGTGGCCTGGCGTGTCACTTCCATGTTCAACAGCGGCAGCGCCTGCGATACATCGCCCGACATGCCACCGCCTTGGCCTAACTGCGTATCGAGCGCACGCGAGAACGGATTAATGTGCTGCGACAAGATGGCGTGATTGGCTTGGGTGGATTCGGCTAAGTTGGTGGTAATCGCTGAAACGCCGATACTGCTGCCGATATTGCGGCTGAGGCTGAACGTTGCCGCACTTTCCGTTCTAAACCTTGCAGGCATGGTGCTGAATGCCGCCGCCGACAGCGGCACATAGATAAAGCCCATGCCGATACCTTGGGTGAACCCCGAGAGAATGATGGGCATCGCCGGCGTATCCAGTGTGAAATCCGACATCTGCCACAGCGATGAGCCCATGCAGATGATGCCGAAGCCGATGAGGATACGCACGTCGTACTTCCCAATCAGCCGCCCCGCCAAAGCCATCGAAATCATAGTCCCGACGCCGCGCGAGACCAGCGCATTGCCGGCCGTCGTCACGGGGTAACCCAGCAGCGTTTGCAGGAATGTCGGCAGCATCGCCATGATGGCGAATAAAATGACACCCATCAGGAACATCACCGAAATGCCGACGACAAAGTTCAAATCGCGGAACGGGATCGGACTCATGAACGGTTCGCGCGCCGTGAACATGTGCACCAGGAACACCCAGGCGAATGCGCCGGCCAACAAGGCTTCGATCACGATTTCAGGTGATGAAAACCAATCCAGCGTATGGCCCCGGTCCAGCATCAACTGCATGCTGGCCAGCGCAATACTGAGCATGGTGAAACCAAACAAATCGAACTTCGTGCGCCTCTCGACAGGTGTGTCAGGTAGGAATGTCGCAAGCCCGATGGCCGCCATCAGCCCAATAGGTACGTTGATGAAGAAAATCCAACGCCAGTTATACGCATCGGTCAGATAGCCGCCGAGTGTGGGCCCCAGGATCGGGCCAATCATCACGCCCATGCCCCACAGGGCCACTGCTTGCCCGCGCTGTTCAGGCGGGAACAAGTCCTGCATCGAGGCTTGCGCCAGCGGGATGATCGCCGCCCCCGCTGCCCCTTGGATCAGGCGGTAGAGCACGATTTGTTCCAACGATAACGCCAGCCCGCACAGCACCGACGCCATGACAAAGAATGCCACCGCGCCAATGAACAATTTGCGCCGCCCCAAGCGGCGTTCCAGGTACCCGGTCAGCGGTGTCGATATGGCAGTCGCCACCATGTACGACGTCAGCACCCACGACACCTGATCGATGCTGGCGTTCATACTGCCTTGCATGTGCGGCAGCGCAACGTTGGCAATCGTCGTATCCAACGTCTGCATGATGGTGGCCGCGACGACCGACACCGAAGCCAGCAGCCGCGCCGTACCGGGAGCAATCCCGCGCATGATGATTATGCACCTAACCAGCGGGCAAGCCGGCGGAAACCTGTGTCGACCGTGGCTTCAACACTCATGCCGGCGCGCAATGTGGGGCCTTCGCCCGGCTTGTCGATGAACAAGCGCACCGGCACGCGCTGCACCACCTTCACCCAGTTGCCGGTGGCATTCTGGGCCGGCAGCAATGCAAACTCCGAGCCCGTGGCCTGCGACAGACTGTTGATATGCGCATGCCACACCTGCCCCGGATAGGCATCGACCGCGATCTCGGCGTCCTGTCCGTTTTTCATGTAGGTGATTTCGGTTTCTTTGAAGTTCGCTTCCACCCAGACATTTGTATTGGAGACCACACTCAGCAGCGTGACGCCTGTGCGCGCGTAATCACCCACTTGCGGCACGTGACTGACCACGCCGTCGAACGGAGCTAAAATTGTCGAGCGCTTGACTTGCAGGGCTGCGACTTCCCGCTGGGCTATGGCCTGCTGATAGGCCGGGTGGTTTTCGAGCGGAATATCTGAGTCACCAAAAAGCTCGGCAAGCGACTCTTTGATTTTGGATTCCGCGACGGCCACGTTGGCGCGGGCAACTTTCAGCGCATTCTGACTGGAATCGCGTGTGGCTTCGGCACCGGCCGAGGCTGCCGCCAACCGGGATTGACGCTCAAACTGGCGTTGGGCGAACTCTAGCTGCGAGCGGGCTGCGGCTAATTCTTCCACGCTTTGATGGTAGCGCGCGCGCTCGGCATCAATGTCAGCGGCAACGCGCTTTAATTGCGTATCGGATGCTGCCAGCAGAATGTCGTAGTTGGTGGAATCGATTTTCACCAGCGGCTGACCGGCCTTGATCACGTCATTATCGTGCACCAGCACGGCTTGAATAACACCGGCCACTTCTGGGCTGATATCAGCGATGTCCGCCCGCACGAATGCATTGTCGGTCGAGACATAACGGCCCGAGAGCATGTAAGCGACCGCCGCCAACACAAGCACCAACGGTGCCAGCATCATGAGTTTCTTGCGGCGCGATCCGCGCTCAATGTCGGCTATGGCGTCCGCCGCGGCAATATCGATGGCATCGTCTTTCATTTTAGGCTCGCTTCAGGCTTTTCGGGGCGGGTGACGCGTCCGCAGTTGTTTCGGTTGTGTAGTTAGCGCGCACTTTGCGCAAAAGTTCGACCAGCTTTTGTTCTTCAGCGGCAGAGATGCCCGCTAGGCCCTGATCGCGCACCACGGTTGCGACGGCCCACAGTTGCTCCAAAATGGGCTTGGCCTTTGGGGCTAGGTACAGCCGAATAGCGCGGCGGTCGGCAGGGTCTTTCACGCGCTTGACGAACCCCGCCTTCTGCATGCGGTCGATCAGGCGCACCACCGTCATGGGCTGCACTTCAAGGCGTTGTGCGAGTGCCGTCTGTGTCAGCCCTTCGCGGCGCGCGATGTTGGCCAAGGCTTTGGCCTGCACTTGCGTCATTTTCAAGCGCTTGGTCAGCGCATGGAATTCACGCCGCTGGAGCCAGGCGACTTCGCTGAGCAGAAACAGAAATTGCAGATGGGTATCGGTGGTGCTCATGGGGGTGGCGAGACTCGAATAATAAGCTAGGCTTATTATATGCCTGACATATGATTTGAACAGCAGGCCTAACCTGCTGAAAATGAAAGGTTTTCAAGAATGTAAAGAAGCGGCGCTGAGCCTAAACAGCCACTTTGGCTGCGATGTGCGGGTGCGGTTCGTAGCCCACCAGTTTGAAGTCCTCGAACGTGAAAGCAAACAGATCGCCGACGTTCGGATTGATCTCAAGCTTCGGAAGCGGCTTGGGCGTGCGGCCAAGTTGAATGTGCGCCTGTTCCACGTGGTTGGAATAGATGTGCGCATCGCCCAGCGTATGCACAAAGTCACCCGGCTTTAGGCCCGTCACTTGCGCCACCATCATCGTCAGCAGCGCATACGATGCGATGTTGAACGGTACCCCTAAGAAAATATCCGCACTGCGCTGGTAAAGCTGGCACGAGAGCTTGCCCTCGGCCACGTAGAACTGGAACAAACAGTGGCACGGCGGCAGCGCCATTTCATCCACGTCGGCCGGGTTCCAGGCACTGACGATATGGCGGCGGCTGTCGGGGTTGCGCTTTAAGTTCGTCACCAGATTGGCGATTTGATCAATTTTCCGGCCATCGAGCGACGGCCAGCTGCGCCACTGGTAGCCGTACACCGGGCCCAAGTCGCCGTCTTCATCGGCCCATTCGTCCCAGATCGAGACGCCGTGGTCTTTTAGGTATTTGATGTTGGTATCGCCGCGTAAAAACCACAGTAATTCGTAGATGATGGATTTGACGTGCAGCTTCTTGGTCGTGACCAGCGGGAAACCTTCCGACAAATCGAACCGCATCTGATGGCCGAACACGCTGTAGGTGCCGGTTCCGGTGCGGTCGGATTTTTTCACGCCGGTTTTCAGGACGTGATCGAGAAGGTCGAGGTACTGCTGCATGAGTCGGTTATAAACCGGATGCTGCAGCCTTATCCATATTGTTATGCACGTTACAATGTACCTTAGAATTATCCACAGCACCTACTTCCCCCTCTCCCTTGGGAGAGGGTCGGGGTGAGGGTGCGTTGTTTTAGAAACCAAACCCGCCCTCACCCGACGCTTCGCGTCGACCTCTCCCAGGGGGAGAGGTTTATTGGCGCAAACTAAAACGGCTTGGCCGCGCCCAGGTAGCCAATGATGAGCATGCAGGTCCAAAGCCCGTACAGCACATAGCTGCCCCAATTGAGGGCGTGGGTAATGGCCGCTTCGGTTTCGGCACTCGCGCGGCCCGCCCGCAAGTCGGGGAACACGGCATACACCTGCGCGATGTAATGCCGGATGCCGAGGCCGCAGGAAATAATCAACGCGAACAGCGCTACTTTGGCTCCCAGCCATTTGGCAGCCAGCGGCCCGCCGGCAAAGATCGACGCCACGCCCGTCACGAACAACACGACGATCAAGATATAACGAAAAGTCAGGTCCACCTTGCTCATGGGTTTGTAAACGGGTTTACCCACCTGATAGTGCAGCACCCAGATGTAAATGAACCACGCGATTGCCACGACCCACAGCAACGTCAACCACGGCCCTTTGATGGGCGATAAATCCAGATCGGCGGCCAGTTGAAAGCCCAACGGCA
>JAEUKL010000130.1 GCA_016793005.1 Rhodospirillaceae bacterium
GATTGCCCCGGCCACCCCAAGTGGATGGAGCCGCAGGAATGGCTGGGCAGCACACTTGCCAAAAAATTTCCGCTGCATCTGGTGACCAATCAGCCGACCACGCGGCTTCATTCGCAATACGACAACGGCATGACCAGCACCGGCAGCAAAATTAAAGGCCGCGAACCTTTGCGTATGCACCCGGACGACGCTAAAGCACGCGGCATCAGCGATGGCGATGTGGTGCGCGTGTTCAACGACCGCGGGGCGTTTCTGGCGGGCGTTATTGTCAGCGACAATTTGCGGCCCAACGTTGTGCAGGTGGCGACGGGTGCCTGGTACGACCCGGAACGGCCAGGCGAGATTGGGGCCTTGGATGTGCACGGCAACCCCAATGTCGTGACACCCGACCATGGCACGTCGAAGCTCGCGCAAGGATCAAGCGCGCTGAGTACTTTGGTTGAGATTGAAAAATTTATCGGCACGTTGCCGCCCATTAAAGTGTTCGATGCGCCGCCGACAAACCCACGTCCAGCTCAAGCCGCCGAGTAAAACCAATGGCAGAGGCAATTGACGTCAAGCACATCCCAACAGTGACGCACTGGGGCGCTTACAGCGCCGAGGTGCAGAACGGGCGCGTGGTGAAGCTGCATCCGTTCAAGGCGGACCCTGACCCCTCGCCCATTGGCGATTCCATTCCGGGCGCGCTCACTGATCCGCTACGCATTGCGCAACCCATGGTGCGCCAAGGCTGGCTGAAGCATGGGCCTCGGCTGAACGAAAACGCACGCGGCGCGGAACCCTTCGTGGCTGTGCCGTGGGATGAAGCGCTGGATATGGTCGCGGGTGAATTGAAGCGTGTACGCGACACGCATGGCAATGCATCGATCTTCGCGGGCTCGTACGGTTGGGCCAGTGCGGGGCGGTTTCATCACGCGCAGAGCCAGCTCAAGCGCTTCATGAATACGATTGGCGGTTTTGCATACTCGGTGAACAGCTATTCCATCGCCGCAGGTGAAGTTCTGGTCAATCACGTCATGGGCGGCTTGCGCGCCTTCTGGGCCTGGACGCCCACATGGGACATCATTGCGGAACATTCTGAACTTGTGGTGGCCTTCGGCGGCTTGTCCTTAAAGAACGCGCAAGTGGAAGGTGGCGGCATGGGCCGCCATGTGGCGCGCGAAGGGCAATTAAAATGCCGTGATCGCGGTGTGCAATTCGTATCCATCAGCGCGGTGCGCGACGACACAGCGGATTTTCTGAACGCCGATTGGCTGACACCGCGCCCCGGCAGCGACGTAGCCCTGATGTTCGCGTTGGCGCACACCTTGATTGCCGAGAACCTGCACAACGAAGATTTTTTGCATCGCTACTGTGTGGGCTGGGACAAAGTACGGCCCTACATCATGGGTGAGAACGGCCATGTGCCGAAAACACCCGAGTGGGCTGCAAGCCTTTCGGGTGTGAGCGCTGAAACTATCCGTGTGCTGGCACGTCGCATGGCGAAGCATCGCACACTTGTTACCATTTCATGGTCGTTGCAGCGCTCTGACCACGGCGAACAAACCTATTGGGCGGCCATCACGCTGGCAGCGGTGTTGGGGCAATACGGCTTGCCCGGCGGCGGCATTGGCTTTGGGTACGGCGCGATCAACGGTATGGGGGCCGGCGGGTCGCGCATTGCGCCGCCCACGCTGCCCATGGGTACTAACCCCATCAAAGCGTTCATTCCGGTCGCGCGCATTTCCGACATGCTGGAGCATCCCGGCCAAGCCTTCGACTACAACGGCCAGAACCTGACGTATCCCGATGTACGGCTGGTGTACTGGTGCGGCGGTAATCCGTTCCACCACCACCAAGACCTCGGCCGTTTGGTGCGTGTGTGGCAACGACCTGAAACCGTCATCGTACATGAGCCCTGGTGGAACCCGCTGGCGCGTCATGCCGATATTGTACTGCCGGTCACCACGCCTTTGGAACGCAACGATATCGCCGGCACGAATTTGGATTCTTATGCGCTGGCGATGCACCAGGTGATCGCGCCTGTGGGCCAAGCGCGGAACGACCACGACATTTTCTGTGCGCTGGCCGACCGGATGAATGCGCGTGACGCCTTCAGTGAAGGCCGGGACGAGAAAGCCTGGCTGCAACATTTGTATAGCATATGGCGCGAACGTGCGGCAGCGGCCGGCTCAACTTTGCCCGAGTTTGAAGCGTTCTGGGATACAGGCTCTGCCGAATTTCCTGACCGCACGCTCGGCCAGATTTTCCTGGCGCGCTTCCGCGCCGAGCCCGAGGTTTACAAACTGCGCACGCCCTCGGGCAAAATCGAAATCTATTCCGACACCATCGCCAGCTACAAATACGACGACTGCCCCGGCCATGCGGTGTGGTTCGAGCCTGCCGAGTGGCTGGGTGCGGCCAAGGCCAAAACCTATCCGCTGCATTTGATCTCGAACCAGCCGCGCACGCGGCTTCACTCGCAGTACGACAACGGCAGCCATAGTCAGGCCAGCAAAGTGCAAGGCCGTGAGCCGGCGTGGATCAACCCTGTTGATGCAACGGTGCGCGGCATCAAGGACGGCGATGTGGTGCGGCTGTTCAATGATCGCGGCGCGTGTTTAGCGGGTGCGGTGGTCACCGACGGCGTGATGGCGGGCGTTGTGCAACTGGCCACGGGTGCTTGGTATTCACCGGCCGATGCAAACGTCGGGCATAATTACCCGACATGCGTCCACGGCAACCCCAACGTGCTCACGCGTGATGCGGGCACATCGAAACTTGCGCAAGGGTCAGCCGCGCAGACATGCTTGGTCCAAATGGAAAAGTTTGAAGGCCCGCTGCCACCCGTGACGGCCTTCACGCCGCCACGGATTATGCAGAAATAGCGCCGCTTATTTCATTCGAAGCACAATGACCTTGTCGCTGGCGAAGTCGGTGGCGTCACGCACCTCTTTCACCTGCATGGCTGTCACGGCTGGCGCCTTGTTGCCCCAACCGTTACGAACGAACGTCACCACATCGGCCACTTGCTGATCGTTCATCAGCGCGCGGAACGGCGGCATACGGTAGCCATCCGGCATACCATTCACCACCAAGCGCATGGAACCGTTTAAGACCACGTTGATGGCCGAGGACGGATCTTTGTCGAGAAGCGCCGGGTTGCCCGCCAAGGGCGGCAGGAATTGCGCCTGGCCTTTGCCGTCATCCACGTGGCACGCTTCACAGCGTTGGATGAATTCCTTAGACCCGACAGCGCTGAGATCATGCTTTTTCAGGCGCTCGCCCGTGTCGGCCACATACGTCCACGGCGTGTTTTCCTGCTTCACAGGCGACAATGATTTCAAGTACGTCGCCATGGCGGCCACATCTTCATCACTGAGGAACTGCGTGGAATTGTTGATCACCTCGATCATGGTGCCGAAGGCCGTGCCAAAGGGCGTCTGGCCGGTTTTCAGCGAGGTCACGATGTCGGCATGGGACCAGCGGCCAAGACCGCTGTTCACGTCCTGACGCAAGTTCACTGCCGTCCAATGGTCGAGCATCGCGCCGGCCAAGAAATCGGGATCGGTTTCGTCGTAGCCTTTTTCATTGAAGAAAATGCTGCGCGGCGTATGGCACGCACCGCAGTGCCCTGCCCCTTGCACCAGATAAGCGCCGCGATTCCAGGCGGCGTCCTTATCGGCTTTAGGTTTGTAGAC
>JAEUKL010000133.1 GCA_016793005.1 Rhodospirillaceae bacterium
CCGCTTTTCCCCCGGAAAATCAATCAATTTTGCTCTTTTAAACGAACAGCACACACTAGGCGCACCCATGAAGATTCAAGCCAACACCATGCGCGGCGGCATGGTCATCGAACACCAAGGCAAGCAATGGACCGTTTTGAAGATCCAATTGCTGCAACCGGGTAAAGGCGGCGCCTTCATCCAAGTTGAAATGCGCGATGTGGCCACCGGCACGAAGTCGCAAGACCGCTGGCGCACGGCTGACACCGTCGAGCGCCTGGAAGTGCGCGAGTTGGATTGCCAATATTTGTTCGCTGACGGCGAAGCCTTCACCTTCATGGATAAAACCACGTTCGACCAATTCAACGTTCCCGCCGAACTGTTGGGCGAAAAGTCCGCCTTCCTGCAAGACAACATGGACGTGACCGTCAACTTCATCGAAGGCAAGGCTGTAGCCGTGAATCTGCCGAACCAAGTGACGTTGACCGTTACCGAAGCCGACCCGGTCGTGAAAGGCCAAACCGCTTCGTCGTCTTACAAGCCGGCGAAGCTGGAAAACGGTTTGAAAATCATGGTGCCGCCCTTCGTTGAATCAGGCACGCGCATCGTGGTTGCCACCGAAGACATCACCTACGTCGAACGCGCCAAAGACTAAGCGTAATTGTCGTTTCCCCGATTGGATTGAGCCGGTTTCATGCCTTTGCGCACGCCCCTCATGAACGTGATGGTACTGGCAGCGGAAAAAGCCGGGAAAGCGCTGAAGCGTGACTTCGGCGAGGTCGAGCATTTGCAGGTCTCGCGCAAGGGCCCCAGCGACTTCGTCACCGCCGCCGATGTGAAAACCGAAAAGCTGCTGGTCGCCGAACTGACCAAAGCGCGCCCGGCCTTTGGCTTCGTGAATGAGGAAGCAGGCGTGATCGCGGGTTCGGACCCCGATCACCGCTGGATCATCGACCCCATCGACGGCACCACGAACTTCATCCACGGCATTCCGCAGTTTGCGATGTCCATCGCATTACAGCGCGGCACCGAGATCATTGCCGGGCTGGTCTACAACCCGATCACCGACGAGATGTTCACCGCCGAAAAAGGCACAGGGGCGTTCTTAAACAATCGACGTCTGCGCGTATCGGCCCGCCGCACGCTGGATGACGTGATTGTCGGTACGGGCACGCCGTTCAAGGGCCGCCCGAACCACGACGAGTTCCTGGCCCAATGCGCCCGCGTGATTGGCGCCACCGCCGGTATCCGCCGGTTTGGCGCGGCCTCGCTGGACTTGGCTTACGTGGCCGCCGGTCGCTTCGACGCCTTCTGGGAAATGAACTTGAAGCCCTGGGATATGGCTGCTGGTATGTTGCTGGTGACCGAAGCGGGTGGTTTCGTCAGCGACCTGATGACGCCTGGTAGTCCTTTGGATACGGGCAACATCCTGGCCACCAACGCCGAGCTTCAGACCTCGATGCGCAAGCTGGTTCTGGGCTAAAGCGGAAATCCTGCGCCTTAAAGTTGCGTTGGCCCGCTGACCGGCCCTATTCCCAGTCTTATTTCTGCCTTAAGCCGTGTACATAACTGCTTAAGAAATCTGCGATATTTGTCATTTTCGCGATGCTGCGGGTTGTGCCGTGCAAACGCGATGATGTACGGTGTCGCGGGCTGATCCCGCCGACAAAGCAAAACAGATAAAAAGATCTGGTTGGGGGTTGGGGTGAGCGTCACGTGTAACGGTCGACCGGTGTTGGCGATGTCGGGAAAACAGTCATCGAAATCTGTGCTGCGCGCGCTGCTGCTCAGCTCTGCGCTTACTGTGGTTGCGACGCCGACCTTCGCGCAATCTTCAGACGTCAGCGTTGATCTGAGCGCTATCGACAACCCCATGCGCACCACCTCGCATGACCGCATCGTATTACGTCCGCCCGCAGGCACTAAAGCTGTCAACAGTTCCGCAGGCCAGACCATCAAACTGCGCGCACCGCAAACCGCCAAACCCGTAGCCGCCGCAAAGCCCGCCGCTGAAACGCCCGCACCCGCGGCCAAGCCCGCGCCTGCCACTCCTACTGTGGCCGCACCTGTACCGACACCTGCGCCCACAAAGACGGCTGCTGCTCCGGCCAAAGCGCCTGAGCCCGCAAAACCGGTCGTGCCCCCCGCTCCGACACCGGCGGCACCCCCTACGCCGAAAGCACCTGAACCCGCCGTTGCCAAAGCGACCGCTGCTACCGCGCCGGCAACCACGACCTCAGCACCGCCGTCGGCCGCCGCTGTGAAATCAGCGCAGCAGGACCAGGCCGGTCCGGCCCCGTTCGTTCTGCCGGATAAACAACAGCAGACGGCCGCCATCCAAAAAACCGCGCCGGCCCCCGTCGCAGAAGAAATGACAACGGCCTTGTCCGTACCTTTCGCGGCCGGCGTCACCGATATCGACGTCAGCGGCACGGGTGCCGTGAAGGACCTCGCCAAACGCATGAGCGCCGACAAAAATCTGCGCGTGCAGTTGATGGCGTATGCGACCGACCCCGAGAAAAACACCAGTAAGGCGCGCCGTTTAGCCTTGGACCGCGCCATCGCCATTCGCAACCTGCTGATCGAAGGGGGTGTGGAACGCACGCGCATTGAAGTGCGCGCGCTGGGCGACCAAGGCGAAGGCGGAAACCTGGACCGTGTCGATGCCGTGGCGGTGAAACGCTAAGGCTTATCGACCTTGCAGGCTTTTAAGCCCGCAAGCACCTGGCCCCGCTTAAATTCGATTTGGGCATTCGATTTCGGCCATCATTCCCACAGATGAAGTGAGACCGAACGGCGATGATGAACAGCAACACGTACTTAACACGTATGGTGATCTTCCTGGTCGCTGTCGGCGTTGGCTGCGCGTTGCTGGTCAATACGCTGATCAACATCTTCATGGTCAACCCGCTGTTGAACGGCGCAATCTTGGGCGTGATCGTCGTCGGCATTGCGCTGAATTTCCGCGAAGTTCTGTCGCTGCGCCCCGAGATGAACTGGCTGGATCAGTTCCGCGCCTCGCTGTCGGTCGATACGTTCTCCGAACAGCGCACCGACACATCCGAAGACAATATTCGCCTGCTCTCGCCCATGGCCCGCATGCTGGCGGACCGGCGCGGCAAAGGCCGCATCACGCTCAGCGCACCTGCGATGCGCACGCTGTTGGACGGCATTTCATCGCGGCTTGCCGAAAGCCGCGAGCTCGCGCGCTACTTCACCGGGCTTTGTATTTTTCTGGGCCTGCTTGGCACGTTCTGGGGATTGCTGGGCACTATCAACGCCGTGCGTGATGTGATCAACAGCCTGACCATTAGCGGCAGCGATGTCTCAGCGATGTTCGAAGACTTGAAAGCGGGCCTGCAAGCGCCGCTGTCGGGCATGGGCACCGCATTTTCATCATCGCTGTTTGGCTTAGCGGGTTCGCTGGTGTTGGGCTTCCTCGATCTGCAAGCAGGTCAGGCCCAGAACGCATTTTTCAACGACCTTGAAGAATGGTTGTCGGGCGTCACGCGGCTGTCGTCTGGTGCCGGCGTTACCGAAGGCGAGCAATCCATCCCCGCCTACACCGAAGCGCTGTTGGAGCAAACCGCCGAGAGCATGCAGGAATTGCAGCGCATCATGGCGCGCGCCGACCAAAGCCGTATGGCTGCCAACGAGCATTTTGCGGCGATGAACGACAAGCTCAGCCTTCTCGCCGAACAAATGCGGATCGAAACCCAAGTGTTGTTGCGCCTGGCGGAAAACCAAAAAGAGATTACGCCGATCTTGAAGCGTATGAACGAGACACCCGCCACAGGCCAGAGCGGCATCGACGACATCACCAAAGGCCATATCCGAAGTATTGATGCAGTGTTGATCAGGCTTGCCGGCAACATGGATGGTCGCCACGAGGACCTGATCCGCGATATTCGCGCCGAAATGAAACTTCTGGCCAAAACCATCGCTGCCGCCAGCAGTCATAGCGGCCCCGTCGAATAACATGCCCGCGTTCGCGCGCCGCCCGCACCAAACCGTCGACATCTGGCCCGGCTGGGTGGATGCCCTGTCGACGCTGCTGATTATTTTCATTTTCGTGCTGCTGGTGTTCGTGCTGGGCCAGTTCTTCTTGGGTCAAGCGCTGTCAGGCCGCGAGCAAGCCCTCACCGCGCTGAACAAGCGCATGGCCGAAATGACTGAGATGCTGTCGATGGAGCGTCAGGCCCGCACCGAGCTTGAGGGAAATCTTGCGCGTATCTCGGATCAACTCCGCACCGCCAACCAGGAACTTGGCGAACTGACGAAACTACGCATCGACTTTCGCGATCTTGAAGCGCGTTTTGCCGAGAAATCCGACGAGACCGACAAAGCCAAAGACGCGCTCAATGCCGCGTCTCAAAAAGCCGCTGCCGACCGCGCGCTCATTGCAAAGCAAGTCGATCAACTCGCATTGATTCAAAATCAGGTGAAGGCGTTGGAAACCTTGAAAGCCGACCTGGAAAAACAGGTCGCAGCTTTGGGCGCAAAGGCCAACACCAATGACGCTGCGATTGCCAAAGAGCGCGCGCTGACGGCCGAGGCACAAGCGCAAGCCGCCTTGATGAGCCAGCAGTTGCAGGAGATGCAGCAAGAGTTGGCCCGCCTGGCCGCAGCCCTGGATGCCTCCGACAAGCTGACGGCCGAACAGAAAGCACAAATCTCGGATTTGGGCCGACGCATGAACCGCGCGCTCGCGGGCAAAGTGCAGGAGTTGCAGCGCTATCGCTCGGAATTTTTCGGCCGCCTGCGCGACATCCTGGGCAATC
>JAEUKL010000182.1 GCA_016793005.1 Rhodospirillaceae bacterium
GAAGCTCTATAACGTCATTCTCAACATGTACATCAACCCGGCGCGGGAAAAAGATTACCATGGCGTTTACTTTCTTTTAATGAGACAAATGATTGTTATGCCTATGGATCCTCGTGCGATTGATCTGATGGTCGAGATGTCCCAGCAAATTCTAGCTGGCGACCATTACCGGGCGCTCAAACTCTGCCGGCAGCTCTTAAAGTACGAAGCGGAGGCGATGGCGAATGTCAAAAGATAAAATTGGCGCTTATCAACAACAACAAAAGCGCAACCTGACACCGCGTGAAGTGGAGGCGATGGCCTTCACGAAGGCCGCCCTGTTGCTGGAAGAAGCCAAAGGCAAGGTCAAGAACATCGACGAGTATGCCAAGGCGCTGCGTTTCAACCACTTGCTGTGGACGATCATTCAGGCCGATCTGACGGATCCTGCGAACCAGTTGCCCGATGAAATCAAAGCCAACGTGATGAGCTTGAGCATCTTCGTTGACAAGCAAACCACCAAGGCGTTGCGTTCGAACGAGCCGCGCGAATTGGATATTCTGATCACGATCAACCGCAATCTGGCGGCGGGCTTACGCACGAACCCGGCGACGGCGCAAGCCGGTGTTGCCGCGGCAACGCCGCCGGCCCCCAGCCGCGCTGAATCGATTTAATCCGTTATTGCCTCATAAAACGGGCCTCACACCGCTTCAATTTAAGCTCCAATGATCCCTTCACCCGCTCCGGCGCCGCTGCTGCAAAATGCACTCCGGTTCTTGGACGCAGGGGATGCGGATGCGGCGCGGCTTCTGGTCGACACACACCTCGCCAAAGCGCCGGACGAACCCGAAGCCTTCAACATTCTTGGGCTTATCGCCCAGCGTCAGCGCGATCTCTCTGCCGCGGCGCAGGCCTTCGCGCGCGCCGTGGACCTTGCGCCAGCTGAGATTCTTTACACCATTCATTATGCGCAGGCGCTGACAGACTTGGGCGATGCGAGCCAGGCACTGTCGATTTTGGAATCCGGGTTGCAGCGTAAGCCCGGTCATTGCGATGCGCTGATCGCGCGGGCGCTGATTTTGCAGCGCGCGGGGCGGCTTGATGAAGCCGTTGCGGGCGCACGCATGGCGACGGTGTTTCACCGCGAGTCCGCACGCGCATTCCAGACCCTTGGCACACTGCTGCTGAAAGCGCGCCAGCCGCAGGATGCCATCCAAGCCCTGTCACGCGCGGTTGAGATTGACTCCACCGCTGTCGATGGCTGGGTCAACCTGGGGGTCGCGCAGCGTGATGTTGGGCATTTTGAAGCTGCTGAGGCAAGTTATCGACGGGCCCTTGCGCTCGCGCCCAATGATCCCATCGCCCACAACAACCTTGGCAATGCGCTTTCAAGCTTGAGCCGCCACGCCGAAGCTGTGGACGCGTACCGCGCGGCCATTGCGCTGAAACCCGACTACGCGGAAGCCAAGGCCAATCTTGCCAATGCTCTGCGCGATGTCGGCGACTTGGATGCAGCGCTTGCGGGGCTGAAGACGGCGGTGGCAGCGCACCTCGACCATGCTGGTGTCTTAAGCGCTTACGGCAATCTTTTACGCATCGCAGAGAAATTCGACGATGCCATTACCGTACTGCGCAAAGCGGCCGTGCTGAGCTCGCAGTCAGCCGAGATTCACAATAATCTTGGTCTTGCCTTAAGCCTGAAAAACAAATGGGATGAGGCGGAAGGGCATTTCAGAACGGCGACCCTGCTTAAGCCTGATCAGCCCATCATCAGCAATAATCACGGTGCGCTCCTCCTGCGTATGTTCAAGTTCGACGAAGCAGTTGCTGCCTTAAGCAATGCCATCGCGCACGACCCTGATTATGACGAAGCTTACTGCAACCTGGGTGTTGCTCATTACATGCTGGGTCAGGCCAACGAAGCGATTGATGTGTATCGCCGTGTCGTCGCGCGTAGTCCGAAGAACGCATTTGCACGCTACGGCTTGGCCGTAACGCTGCTTGAAGATCAGCGCTTGTCGGAGGCGGAAGCAGAGGTGCGCGAAGCGATTGCGCTCGATCCGCACAATGCCATGGCGCAGAATACGTTGGGTGTATTGCTGCTCGATCAGCATTTCATCTCTGCGGCACGTCAGGCGATGAAAGAGGCGGCCGACGAGCACACCATTTCGGCGCCGATTTTCTACTCGAATTATGCGTTCGCAAGCCTGTACGAGCCCGACATCACAAACGCACAAGTATTTGAAATACATAAAGAATATGGCAATCGCTATGCCAAACCGGTGGTCGAGCGCAGCCGCCCGCACACCCAAGCGCGAAGCCCTGATCGTAAGCTGACGCTGGCGTATATGTCGCCGGATTTCCGCGCGCACTCGGTGGCGTACTTTTTCGAACCCCTGATGGAAAAGCACGACCGCAGTAAGTTCAGGATCGTGCTGTATTCCAACACCTCGCGCAAAGACAACGTGACCGAAGGCTTGAGGCGTGTCGCCGATGAGTGGGTGGAAACGCTAGGGCTCACCGACGACAAGTTTGCCGAAAAAATTCGCGAAGATAAGATCGACATTCTAGTGAACCTTGGGGGGCATACATCGGGTAATCGTTTGCCTGTGTGCGCGCGCAACGCGGCGCCCGTACAGATCGAGTATCTGGGGTACCCTGAAACCAGCGGCGTGCCGGCCATGGGCTACCGCATCTCAGATGAACGTGCCGATCCGTCGGGCATTGCTGATGCCATGTGCACCGAAAAATTGGTGCGCCTGCCTGATTGTTTTCATTGTTATCGCCCCCATGGTCGCGCGCCGGAGCCTGCGCCGGCACCGCATCTGACCAAAGGCTTTGTGACGTTTGCGTCGTTCAACGTGCTGCCGAAGGTGAACGACCGCACGATTGCGGCGTGGAGCGCAATCCTAAAAGGCGTGCCCAACGCGCGCTTCTATATGAAGTGCAAGCAGTTGCGCGACCCGAAAGTCCAGGCGCGTATCCGTGATGATTTTGCCCGCCACGGCATCGACCCGGCGCGCATTGACATGGAATCCTTCGTGCCCTCGGTGCAGGATCATTTGGCCCAATACGCACAGGTAGATTTGGCGCTTGATACCTTTCCCTACAATGGCACCACAACCACCTGCGAAGCGATTTGGATGGGCGTGCCGGTGCTGACCATGGCCGGTGACAATCATCGCAGTCGCGTCGGATACAGTTTGCTGACGGCGTTGGGCATGGCGGATCAATTTGTCGCGCATGATGTGGATGACTACATCGCCCGCGCGATTGCCTGGGGCAAAAATGCGCAACCGCTTGCGGAGCTGCGCACGGGCTTGCGTCCCCGTATGGCGGCCTCGCCCCTGTGTGACGAAGTAGGTTTCACGCGCACGCTTGAAAAAGCTTACCGCGACATGTGGCAGGACTGGTGCGCCGGGCCTGATACGTTTGAGTTTAAAGCGCCGCCCGAGTTGCGCCCGGAAGATTCAATCCAAGGCGTCATGGTTAAAACGCTGTAGCTATGAAAAGCTTATAGCCATGCCACCCGATCCCCGCCTTGGTCTTGCACAGAAGTATGCGTTGTCAGGCTTGCACGACGATGCCTGGGAAACGCTTCAAGGTGTGCTTGCCGATGACCCATCGCGCGCCGCGTTGCAACTTGCCGCTGGCTTGCTGATTACCAAGGCTGATTTTGCAGCGGCGGCAGACATGGCGGCGCGCGCTTTGACGCATGATCCGCAGCATGCCGAAACACAGTTTAATTTGGCGCTGGCGCTGGATCATCTTTCACGCCCAGCGGATGCCATCGAAGCTTATCGGCGCGCTATTGCTTTAAACCCAGCGCACAGCAGGGCCCATAACAACTTAGGCGTCGCATTGATGGCGCAGGGGCAGTTTACAGCCGCGCGGACGGTTTTAACTGAAGCTTTGCAGCATGAGCCTGCCAACAGCGCGGCCCTCATCAACTTAGGCGTTGCCGAAACGGAATGCGGCGACGTCGCGGCGGGCCTCGCGCGGTTTGATGATGTGCTGCGCCACGAGCCGGGCAACATAGATGCACGTGATAACCGCTTATTCTCGGCGCACTATGTTTGCGACGACCCTGACGCGCTGATGGCCCTGCACAAGCGTTTGACGGGCGAGGATAGTGTTAATGCTGCAAGCCGGTCCGCCCCAGATCCTTGCCGCCGTTTGCGTGTGGGGTATGTCTCGCCCGATTTCCGGCGTCATTCGGTGGCGTTCTTTATCGAGCCCTTGCTGGCGGCGCATGATCGCGACGCTGTTGAAGTATTTTGTTACAGCAACTCCGGCGTCACAGATGACGTAACCGCGCGGTTGCGGGCGTGTGCCGACCACTGGCGGTCGATTGTCGGCCTTTCGGCGGCCGCAGCCGCTGAGCTGATCCGGCATGACGGCATAGATGTGCTGGTGGATCTGGCGGGTCACACGGTCGGAAACCGGCTGGATGTTTTTGCGCTGCGCTGCGCACCTGTGCAGATCACGGCTTTGGGGTATCCCAGCACGACAGGCCTTGCGCAAATGGATGGTCGGTTGTGCGATAACATCACCGATCCATTCCCCAGCGCAGATCAATGGGCGACGGAACGGCTGCTGCGGCTTAGCACCGGATTGCATTGTTATGCGCCACCGCATGCAGCACCCGATGTGCAGGCCCTGCCGGCTCTGAAGCGTGGCTACATCACATTCGGATCGTTCAACAAACTTGCGAAGGTCTCGTCAGCGACGGTTGAACTGTGGAGCGCCGTGCTGCAGGCGGTGCCGTCCGCGCGGCTGCTGATCAAAGCAAAAGCATTGTCGGACGCTGATGTACAAAAGCATCTCACAGCCCAGTTTTCAGCACATGGCGTTGCGGCCGAACGCCTGGATCTGATGGGATGGCGCGCAGCTGATGCCGACCATCTTGGGCTGTATCATGGCGTCGACGTGGCTCTTGATACCTATCCCTATAACGGTACGACGACCACCTGCGAAGCGCTGTGGATGGGGGTGCCGGTAGTGACGCGGCAGGGCCGCACGCATGCGTCACGCGTCGGGGCAAGTCTGCTCACTGGTCTGCAACTAGACGAGTTTATCTGTGCCGATACGGCGCAATATGTCGCGTGTGCCGTAAACTGGGCCTCACGCCTTCAGGAATTACCGGACTTGCGCTTTGGGTTGCGTGCACGCATGCAGGCGGCCCCCTTATGCCGCGCGCAAGACTATGCCCGTGCGGTCGAAGCCGCCTATCGCAGCTGCTTTACAGGTAGTTAACCAGCGACAGCTGCTGCACTTTTGAAAGTGTTGCGAATGACACATTGAGCGCGTTCACGTCGTCGTTTAGCTTCACTGCTGCTTCGGTCGCATCGACGTTCTCAACCGAAATCTGGCGCACTTCCAGGAAGGCCATGAACTGCTTCTGGTCTGCTTTAGCATCGGCCAGCACGCTCTGGTTAATCCCTAAGCGGTTTTGAATATCCTGCAAGTCGCCAGCGCGTTCGGTTGATGTCGGCGTATGCTCGATAGCATCATTGATCAGTGCCAATGCATCGACAGCGCGCTGTTGGTTGTTGATCAGGTCGCCCTGTAGCAATTGGCCAATGCCGCGGATCGCTTTTTCAAAGGCCGGATCCAATCCATTGACGCCAAACTTAATGGTGCGTGTTTCGCTGACGCGATGCTGCGTTTCAAGTTTGTCGCCCGAGTAGTAGGGGCGTGTGTCTAGAGTTACGGTTTCATTGGACTGATTGAAAATCTGTCCCGTCACAATGATCTGACTGCCGTCCAAAGCATTTGTGCCGAACGCACCCGAAGCAATTTCAGCATTGGTCGGCCAGCGCACCGTGTACGCCCCGTTGTTGCTATTGGCCGAGCCGGAAATATGGATCGTCGTGCCGTTGGGCGGCACCAGGCGCATTTGAACGCCCGTGCCCGTGGCATCTGAACCGGCATTGATCGGCTGATCCAGCGTCAGCGTGCGGCCGTCGCCGGACACGCTTTTCACAGTGTAAATGCCGTTGTTGCTGCCTTGATCAAGCATCAGCGTTTGGCCGACTTCCAAATTGGCGAACGCACCCGCCACCGAGGACGTGATGGTGCCGTTGTTGGCGCCGTCCACCGCGTACGTCAGATCACCGAAGGTTGAGTCATTGATCGTGGCCGTCACAAACGTGTTTGCGGCGGCTGTGATCTGGCAGGCATTCGTCGGCGGGCCGGCCGGCTGGTTGTTGTAGCTGACCGCCACGTTGGGGAAGCTGGCCGCGTACAACTGCGCGGCGCGCGTCGGCGGATAGGTCACATCGGTGCCGTTATAGTCTTTTTGGAAAGCAGCCACATTGTCGTACGGAACATTGACCGGCGGCTCAGCCGTCTTGCCGCCGCCAAACAGGTATTTGCCGTCGATCTTTAAGTTCAGGAAAAATTCCATATCGTTAAGCACAGCAAACGCACGTTCCTGAATGTCGTTCACCGCTGCATAGTCATCCGTTGATTTGTCGGTCAGGTCGCGGCTGGTGAAGTTCAGCAGATCCTGCCGCAACGTGCGCACGCGGTCGTCGATCGACTTCACCGACGTGTTCATCGCGTTCAGATTTGTTTCGGCCGAGGTGTTGTTGTTGATGAAGCGGTCTGTCCGGCTGCGCTCGTTCTCAATGTTGATCAGGCGGAACGAATCCTGCGCGATCCCGATGTAATCCTGGGATTTCTTTTCGGTGCCGACCTGGGTTTGCCCGTCATAGACGCGCTTTTGCACTTCCAGCATGCGCTGGATCAGGGCTTGTTGGGTGGCGAATGTTCCGACGCGTGTAACCATGGCGGCGATCCGGGTTAGTTGATGATGTTATTCAAGATGTCAAACAACTGCTGTGTCGTTGAGATGATCTTCGCGGACGCAGCATAAGTTTGCTGAAACACAAGAAGTTGCGACATTTCCTCGTCGAGGTTCACGCCAGATATTTCCGAGTGTTTCAGCGACAACGATGTTTTGAGATCGGACTGGAACTTCAGATCGGTTTCGGTACCGGCCGCCATGGTCGAGCTGTATGACACGATGGTCGAGGCATACTCGCCGAATGTGACGTTGGCAGCACTTAATGAACCGGCCTGTTTGAACGAAACCTGACCGCTCAGCATCGCCGACATCTGCGTGGCGACTTCATTGTCACCAGGTGAGAGCAGGTAGCGGCCAGTGATTTCATCGAACTGCACGCGCCCGCGGCTGACCGCCGACGGGTTCGATGTCAGGGCGTCGTTGACTTTCAGCTTGGTCGCATAACCGACTTCCGAATGTTCCAGGCCCAAGGCCAGGATGGCGTCATTGTTGCCGCCCGCGGCTTGCGTGACTACAAGGTGCTCGCCCAAAGTGTGCTGGATGCGCAGCTTATAGCCGCCGCCTTCCGGAACGACGTCGGCATGAATGAGGTTCAACAGGGCAGTGTTCTGATTAATCTTGTCTGCAATTTGCTGCAGGCTGTCGTTGGGATTTACCGTAATTGAGCCGCCGGCGATCCCGGTTGGGTTCGAGGTATCGGCGAACTGCAGTGTCTGCGCGGCCTGAATGCCCAGCTTGTAGTTGGCCGGCTTAAAGTCAGAGTCCCAGGTAGACAGTTTTTGATCGGTGACGAAGTAGTCGTTGAAGCCGAAGAAGTTCGAGAAGCCGGCGTAAGTCTGGTCATTCGTGCCGTCGGAATCAAGGTCGATGGAAACCTTCGTGTCTTCCGGCTCGCTGCCTTTGACGGCAGTGGCTTCATCGCGAAACGCGATACCGTAGGAATCGGTCCCTAAAGAAATTTCCATCCGGCCGTCGGCGTTCAAGCCCACCGTGGCATTGTTCAACTGCGGGTCTAGGCCTTGCAGCCACGTCTGCATCTGCGATGCCAGCGTATCCACAGAACTGCCGTTGGTGAAGTTGATGCCGGCCGGATCAGCCAAGCGGCTGCTGAATTTCTCAGCTCCGGTCGAATCATAGATCACGATTTTTGGTTCAGCACCCGTAAACGTCAACGTCTGAGTTGATGATGACAGGAACGTGCGCGTGCCTGTCAGTGTGTTGTTCATTTGCGGATATGCGGTACCGCGGTTGTGAACCAGATTGATTTCTTCAGTCAGATTGCGCGCCATTTCATCAAGCTGGGCTTGATGATCGGGCAGGATTTTGTCGCGCAGTTCAATCAGCGAGGCAATTTTGCCGCTGCGAATGTTGCTGGTGATGTCGCGCATGCCGGCGAAAACGCCGTTGAACTGCCCAGACGCGTATGTGTTGTCGGCGCTGACCTGTGAAAGGGCCGCGTGGCTGAACGACACGGGCGCGCTATCGACCAATGTTGTGCCATCGGTCGTGAAGACAGAGCACGAACCGTTCGAGTTGAAAAAGTACTGAATGTCGATCAGATCAGACAGGCGATTGAGCGCCACATCGCGCTTGTCTTCCAGGTCTTCATTCTGGCGCGCCGTCGCGGCGCCCAGCGATACCTGATCGTTCAGCTTTGAAATAGTATTCAGCAGGTTGTTGATTTCCTGCACGGCACGTTCGATCTCACGGTCGGCATCCAGGCGTAAGCCTTGAACCGTGTTGCTCATGCGCGACAGTTGATCGGCCACGGTCACACCGGCCTGCACGGCTTGCAGGTGGGTGGTGGACTTCTCAGGCTCGGTCGCCAGCGTTTCAAACTCTTTCTGAAGGCTGTTGACGCGGTGCGCGATGGTGCTGTCGGACGAGGTGGTACCGAACAGATCCTGGATGCGCTTGAAGTAGGTCATCTTCGAGTCCAGCAGACCGAATTTTGAACGCTCTTCGCGCAGATCCCGCAACAGGTTCTGGTCGACGTTGTTTGAGATATTGCCAAGCTCAACGCCCACGCCCAAGCCGGCCAGCACACGTGACTGGGGCTCGAAGATTTTGCGGGTGTAGCCCTCGGTATTAACGTTGGCGATGTTACTGGAAATGACGTTCAGGCCAGCCTGGGCGGTGCTCAGGCCGGAAATCGCCGAATTTAAAGCTAGCGTTAGGCTCATCGTGAGCGCTCCCGATCGTCCACGTTACATCGTTTGGTTGTAAGACATCGCAAGCTTGCGCTTCACAACCGCATAGCCGTTGAGTGCGCCTTGCTTGGTGTACGAGGCGGACTCTTTCTGGTGTTTCTCTTGAACTGCTTCGGCGACTGTCTTCAAAAACTTGTTGATCGTCGTGATGTTCGCCTTCAGCAGGCTCGCGTTTTCCTTCATCAGCTCAGAGAGCTTGATGGAGGCTTGGGCGAGGGCATTGCGCTTAGCCGGATCCCACGCCTTTACGGCAGAGGGATCGCGGTGAACGGCGTTCATGTGTTGCTGATAAAGCCGCGCCAACTGCTCCTTGCGCTCACCCAGGATTTTAACGTCCTGAATGTTGTGGCGCTTAAGAGCGGTGTTTTCCTTGGTCAGAACCTCGGACAACTGCCGGATCACGTTCATCAGATCGTCGTTACGTGTGGCGTTGCTACTGGGCTGTACGGTGCGTTGAGGCATTCCGCCGGGGCCGGAACGGCCGGGCGCTTGCGCACCAGATTGCTGATTCGGCGCGCGCAAAGCGCCTTGCGGCGGTGTGACAACGCGATCTTCCTGGCGCTGCGCCGCCGTATTACGGAAGCCCGGCACCATCGGTTTCGGTGCAGATCGATTCATCATGTTCATGACGTGATCCTCACTTTCTAGCGTTGCAACGCGGCGCTAACGGCAGCTTGCCCGGCGGCGGCACTGCTATTCGCGGTCGGCTCGCCCATACCCATTGCGGCCAGCTTTTGTTTCGTCACGGTTTGCTCTTCCTGAGCTTTCAGCATGTAGTCCATCACTTGCTTGCTGATGCCCAAGCCACCGTTCTTCACGATATGCTTGCCGTATTCCTGGTTCATCATGGACTTCCACATCTCTTCGGCGTGTCCGCCGCCGAACATGGGGTCCACTTCCACGCCTTCCGACATGTATTCCAGCATCTGTCCCACAAAGACGGACTCGAACTCGTCCGCAGTTGCTTTGGCGCGTTTCTGGTCAGGCGTCAGGTCGGCCGCCGCCGTAGCCGCCTGCTTTTGCACGCTGCTGGTGTAAGCGTTTTGAGTCTGGTTCAAAATTGCGGAGATGTTCATGGCCCAGCTCCTTACATCACTTCGATTTCGGCCTGCAGCGCGCCTGCGGCCTTGATCGCTTGAAGGATCGAGATCATGTCGCGCGGGCCAACACCCAGCGCATTCAACCCGTTCACCAGCTCTTGCAGGCTCACGCCGTCATCAACGACTGAGAGCTTGCGGTCTTTGTCTTCTTCCACGGTGATCTCCGTGCGCGGCACAACGGTTGTTTCACCCGTTTCCGAGAACGGCGACGGCTGCGAGACTTGCGGTGTTTCCGTAACCTTGATCGTCAGGTTGCCTTGGGCCACGGCCACAGTTGAAATTCGCACATCCTGGCCGATCACGATCACGCCGGTGTTTTCATCGATCACCACGCGCGCGGTCTGGTCAGGTTCGACCTGCAACTGCTCGATGTCGGTCATGACATCGACAATGTTGCCTTCGTAGCCTTCGGGCAGAGAAACGACCACGGTGCCCGGATCGACCGGCGCTGAGGCTGTCGTGCCCAGGAAAGCGTTGACGGCTTGGGCGATGCGGCGGGCGGTCGTCAGATCCGGGTTGCGTAGCGACAGGTGTGCCTGGCGCATGTTGCCCAAGCTGAAATCGATCTCACGCTCAACAATGGCACCCGAAGGAATGCGGCCGCTGGTAGGAACGCCGCGCTGGATTGAAGCACCAGCACCTTCCGCGGAAAAGCCGCCCACTTGCACGGAGCCTTGTGAAACAGCGTAAACTTCGCCGTCAGCGCCCATCAGCGGAGTTACCGCCAACACACCGCCTTGCAAGCTTGAGGCGCTACCGATGGAGCTGACTTGAACATCAATGCGCGAACCTTGACGCGAGAAGGGGGGGATCGTCGCAGTCACGATCACTGCCGCGACGTTCTTCGGTTCCATTTTGCCGTCACGGGTGTTGACGCCTAAGCGTTCCAACATCCCGGTTAAGCTTTCTTTGGTGGCCGCAATTTTCTTCAAATCGTCGCCTGTGCTTTTCAAGCCGACGACCAGGCCATAACCGACCAAGATGTTTTCGCGCACACCTTCAAAGGCGGCGACGTCTTTCACGCGCGAGGCGGCTTGGGCTTGTGTGGCGGCGAGCAAAAACACAGCGGCCATGAAGATGTGGATGCCGAAAAACCAAACGCGGTCCAGCGCGCCCGACAACGTGGGGGCGGGGGCTGTGTCATGGTCGAAACCGAACGGCAAACGCATGAACGGCAAACGCATAAGAGGCCTCTTCGCTTTATTCTTTGTGGTCCGCTCCCGACAGACTTCTCCTGCCTGGGCGTACTCTTCCGGACCAAGCGATGCGAATTCCGTGCCAACCTGCGCGGGGTCATAAACGATTGAAAAATATCAGTTTTTGTGCGAAAAAAGGGCCTGCACCCAAGCGAACTAGGCTGTTAACGCCGCCTCGTCGGCAAATCTTGCCGAGTGACGGGATCTGCAAAGCGGGTTAGGTGGTAAGAGCCTGTTTTTGCAGGCCTCTCTACGGCCAAAGCAGGGCCTTAAATGCGGGCGTGCAAACGCTCCTGAAGATGGTTGATGGAATGAAGGTCGAAGGTCCTAAGGGATCCAGTTCGGTCCAGTCCAAGAAAGTCCAAAAGACCGGTTCGACCGGGGGGGCTGGCTTTGCCCGTGCGCTTGATCAAGTGGGCGGGGACGACTCCGTTGCACCGAGCGGCGCAGCCGACCAAACTTTTGGCGTGGCTGGGGTTGACGGCATTTTCGCCGCTCAGAACGTTAATCCCGATGGTGCGAACACCACCACCGAAGAGCGCCGCCGCCGGGCCCAGCGCGGGGCTGAAATCCTCGACCGGCTGGAAGAGGTGCGTCGCGGGCTCCTGATGGGGGCCATCCCCAAAGACCGGCTGGCCGAGCTGGCGAAGCTCGTGCGGGAAAAGCGGGAAAAGGGTGCAGATCCAGTGATTTCGCGATTGCTCGATGAAATTGAGCTTCGAGCAGAAGTAGAGCTAGCCAAACTGAGCAAACGTTTGGCATAAGCCTGCGCGAGATTCACTCCATGGTGACGTCATGGGGTTCTGATGCAAACTTCTAACCCATTGAATTTTCATGAAAAAGAAGAAAGCGCAGACGCCCAAGAAGAAGGCAAAACCGGCGCCCAAGCCTAAGACTCGTAAGGCTGCGCCGAAGGCGAAACCTGCTCCTAAGGCACAAAAGCCTGCAAAATCAGTACGTTCGGCCCCAAAAGCGGTTGAAAAACCGGCCAAGCGCGCCGCCCTCCTGAAAGGCTCCAGCATTACCCTGCCGCCGGACTATCGTCCGACCGACAAGGAGCCCTTTATGAACGCCCGCCAGCTTGAGTACTTCCGCCGCAAGCTTCTGGCGTGGCGGGTGGAACTGCTGAAAGAGTCGGAAGAGACTCTGGAAAGCCTTCAAGAAGGCGGCCTTCAGGAGCCCGATATCGCCGACCGGGCCTCTGCCGAGATGGAGCGCAGCCTGGAGTTGCGGACCCGCGACCGGGCCCGCAAGCTGATTTCGAAGATCGATGCGGCCCTTCATCGCATTGAGGATGGCAGCTACGGTTATTGCGAAGAAACCGGCGAGCCGATTGGCCTAAAGCGTCTGGAAGCCCGTCCGATTGCGACCTTGAGTGTCGAAGCCCAAGAGCGCCACGAACGTATGGAACGCACGCACCGCTCTGATTGAACGATTTCCTCTCGTGATGTTTGAGAAATAAAAAAAGGCGCTTCCGGAAGGAAGCGCCTTTTTTGCAAGGCTAAGATGCCAGGGCAGTGAGCGTAAGGCTATTAGCCTACGCGTTTTTCCAGCAGGCCTTCGGCGATCTGCAGGTTGGTGTTCACCAACGCTTCGATCGTCTTGGCGCTGGCGCCGTTCTGCATTTCAAAGGTCTTCTGGGCCACGAAGCTGGCCAGGCGAATCAAATTGTCTTTAATGGTCATGGGCAGCGGATTGTTCGACGCTGAAACCATGGTGCGGATCCCGACCCATAACTGCATGTTGCGGTCGAGGGCGGAAGCCAAGCGCTTTTCGTCTTTCGACTCATTGGCGCGCGAGATTTCCAAGGCTGCTTGTGTGAGAGCCAACGCATCTTCCTCGGCAAGGGAAAGAGCAGTGGTCTTCATGTTTGTCATCATGTTCATCCGTGTAGTCCCCTGACTGGTGGCATCATAGCGAAGCAAGAACGAATCGATAGATACTCTCTATCGGTGACTGTTATCGCAGCCTGGGGTTAACAAATGGTTTTCCGGAAAAGATTTGTGACGTCCTTTTTTTGAGCACCGCATAACAGCTTGAAACCCGCGGTTTACTTAGAGTAGCGCGATAGTCGGTTCGATTATGATTCCGTGATTTTAACCGCTTCTTAAGGCCGTTTGGCGTGCCTTAAATACGGTAAAAAAAGAGCCGGCGATGAGGTCCATCGCCGGCTTTTAAGTTTGCTTCTGCGCCGCAAGGCCATATGCGCGGCAAGAAAGATTGAGGGCAAAAGGGCTAGAAAGCCGATCTTCGCGCCCCAACCCTTCCGCAACAGAAGGGCGTGGCAGGCTTGGCGGCGAAACTGGGGCCCCAGTCGTGTCGCCAAGCCCAAACCCACTAAAACGGGAAAATCACGTCGAAGATCTGCTGGCCGTAACGCGGTTGTTGGACGTCGGTCAGCGTGCCGCGGCCACCGTATGAAATGCGGGCTTCAGCAATCTTGTCCCATGAAATGGTGTTGTCCGAACGGATGTCTTCAGGGCGGATCACGCCGGCCACTTGCAGCTCGCGAAGTTCCGTGTTCACGCGGACTTCCTGGCGACCGGCGATGGCCAGGTTGCCGTTGGGCAGAACCTGAAGCACGACGGCGGCCAGTCGGATGTTGATGTTTTCATCGCGCTGAATGCTGCCGGTGCCGGCATAGTTGCTGCTGGAGTTGAAATCGACAGCCGGGGCCGCAACAGCACCGGGAATGATGTCCTGATTCAGGAAGTTATTCACGCTGGCGGTTTCACCGCCGTTGGTGCGCGTGCGGTTTGTCGCGTTGCTCAATTGGGCGCGCTCGTTCTGAATGTTGACGACAACCGTCATCACATCGCCGATTTCCTTGGCGCGCTGGTCTTTGAAGAATGCACGTGCGCCAGGGCGCCACAACGAGTTGGCGGCAGGCTCTAGGGCAATCGGGGTCGGCATCGGCATGGTGACGGGACGGTAATCGCGCTCCTGCGTCGGGTTGGTGACCGCCGACAACGCGGGCGGTTGGCCGATGCGCGACAGTTGTTCTGCGGTCGAGCAGCCGGTCAAAGCGCTTCCAACCAACAGGGCGGCAATCAATGATTTGCGAGAAAATTCACGAGTCATGGCCTGTGTCCTTTTATTTTTCTAGGTTCACAAATTAGTTCGCAGCAGCTTGCTGTTCGGTGACGCGCACGGTGTTGGCATCGATCACTTCAGCGAAAAGGTTGGTGTTGCTCTTCACGTTGGTCACACGCACCACCTGGCCGATGGCGCCGTCTTCCTGCACGCGAGCTTTG
>JAEUKL010000204.1 GCA_016793005.1 Rhodospirillaceae bacterium
CATCCGGTGGTGGCTGGCTTGCCGACAAAGTGGACTGGATGACGTACTTCACCATCACCACGTTTGCCGCAATTCCGGGCCTCGCGTTGTTATTGTGGCTCATGAAAAAGTACCCAGCACAAACGCCGGCTTCGACGCCAACAGCGGCAGAAGATTAAGCCCCGGCAATCGGCAGGTAGACTGAAAAAGTCGAACCCTTGCCCAATTCGCTTTCAATCGTCAGCACACCGCGATGGCGGTTTGTGATGTGCTTTACAATCGCCAAGCCTAAGCCTGTGCCGCCCAGTTCGCGTGAGCGTGCGGTGTCGACCCGATAAAAACGCTCGGTCAGGCGCGGCAAGTGTTCCTTGGGGATCCCTTCGCCGTGATCCCTTATGGAGATTTTTACACACGGCCCTTGTCCCAGCATGGCTGGTGGACGTGTGGCAACCTTTTGGGCCGTGATCTCGACCGGGCCGTGCTCACCGCCGTACTTCAGGGCATTTGTGGTCAGGTTATGAAAGACCTGGCTCAACTCCTGCGGCTCACCGATAACCATCGGCAAATCAGTTGCACCTTCGATCCTGATGGTGGAGTTGCGCTCACGCGCTTGCGGTTCCAACAGCTCGGCGGTGGATTTTAGAATCAACATCACATCAACGGCTGATGTGGGCCGCGTATGCTCGCGAATCTCGATGCGCGACAGTGAAAGCAGATCGTCAATCAGCCGCGTCATGCGGTTGGCCTGTTTCAGCATGATCTCAAGGAACTTTTCGCGCGCTGGTGCGTCGTCGCGCGCCGGCCCCCGCAAGGTTTCAATGAACCCTAATACGCTGGCCAGGGGTGTGCGCAGTTCATGGCTGGCGTTGGCCACAAAGTCCGCGCGCATGCGGTCCATTTTCAAAAGCTCGGTTTGTTCCTGGAACGCCAGAATCAACGCCGTGCCGTCGCGGCTTCCCGGGCTGCTGACGGGCACCAGTAGTGTGCGGAACGTGCGCTCCATGGGTGCCGATAAACTGAACTGTGCATCAGTACGCTTATTCTGGCTCAAAGCTTCCGCTGCGGCATCAAGTACTTTGGGGTCGCGAATCACGCCCGCCAAGTCCCGCCCCAAGAGGTCGCGGCCCGTGCCCATGCCGCCTAAATCGCGGCCCAGCAAATCAAGCGATGCCAAATTGGCCCCGACCACGCGGCGCTGGCGGTCCAGCAGCAGCAAGGGATCGGGCAAACTATCCAAAATATCCTGTCGCGATTTTGCAAGGCTTGCCGCTTCCTCGCGCCGCTCGGCCCAGACGCGCCGTAACGAATTCAAGGCCGTCATCATGCGCTGCGCCATGGCCGATGAATACGCGGGCGGCGAAGGTGCGTCCGGATTTTCAAATAATGTTTCGGCGTAGCGGGTCAGCCGTTCGAAATCTCCTAACCGGACGAACGACACATAAAGCATGAATAGAAAAATCGCACACGCCGCCAGCCCGGCATCAAGCCATCCCAGGCGGTCAAACGCTGCCATGACCAGCAAAATTATCCAGGTGGGAATGCTTAATCCTACCGCCCACACCAGAAGGCGGCGAATGGATTTTGCGTGTAACGGTTCTCTCTCAGGCATGATGTAACTTTAAACTAACTGCGCACTTTAAACTAAACGCGCGCTTTAAGCTAAGCGACCCACACCACCGTGCGCGGCCAGCAACGCCATTTGAACCAAGTCCGACACGCCGGCATCCATCGAGACAATCTGGATATTCTTCTCCAGGCCTGTCAGTACGGGCCCAATGGTTGTGGCCGATCCAAAGCGCTGCATCAATTTTGCCGAAATGTTGGCGGCATGCAGGCCCGGCATCACCAGCACGTTGGCCGGTGCCGTTAAACGGCAGAAGGGATAAAGCTTGCGTTCCGGGTCAAGGGCCACATCCACGCCCATTTCGCCGTCAAATTCAAAATCCACCTTGGCCGCATCCAGCAGTTTCACGGCTTCGGCCATGGTTTCGGCTACCACGCCTGGCGGGTTGCCGAAGTTTGAGAACGACAACAGCGCCACACGCGGCTCATGGCCCATACGGCGGGCCATAGCCGCGGTTTCGATGGCGATGGTTTTCATGTCCTGCGGCGTGGGGCGTTCAATGACGGCGCTGTCAGCGATAAACAATGTGCGGCCCCGCACGATCATGATGTTTACGGCAAACATCATTCCGCCAGGTTTCGCGTCGATGACCCGACGAATCTCGGTCAATGCCGAATGATAGTTTCGTGTCAGTCCGGTGACCATGCAGTCCGCATGCCCAAACGCCACCATGCATGATGCGAAGATATTGCGATCCACGTTGACCATGCGTTGGCAATCACGCTGTAAAAGGCCGTGGCGCTGCAGGCGTTTGTACAGGAAGTCCATGTAGGCGTCGTTGTGATCGGACTCGCGCGCGTTGGTGATGGTAATACCGATGGAGTCCAGCTCCTCAGGCTTGATGTTCAACTCACCCAGCTTTTCTTCCAATTTTCGGCGACGCCCCACCAGAATGGCTTTTCCATAGCCTGAATTGCAGTAAGACACCGCCGCGCGGATCGAGCGTTCTTCTTCACCTTCCGCAAAAACAACAGTCTGCGGTTTTTCCGCCACTTCGGCGGCAATCGTTTGCAAGCTCGCGACGGTCGGATCAAGGCGCGCCGCCAGCTCCTTGCGATACGCCGCCATGTCGCCGATGGGCCGGCGGGCCACACCGGAATCCATGGCCGCTTGGGCCACTGCGGGCGGCACGGTGGCGATCAGGCGCGGATCAAACGGAACGGGGATAATGTATTGCTTGCCGTATTTCAGTTTGCGCCCCGAATACGCGGCGGCCACTTCGTCGGGCACGTCCTGGCGCGCAAGGTCCGCCAGCGCTTTGGCGGCGGCCACTTTCATCTCATCATTAATTGTTCTTGCCCGCACATCCAAAGCGCCGCGGAAAATGAAGGGAAAGCCCAGAACATTGTTCACTTGGTTGGCATAATCAGAGCGCCCTGTAGCCATAATCGCGTCATCACGCACCTCAGCCACGTCTTCCGGCGTAATCTCAGGATCCGGATTGGCCATGGCGAAGATGATGGGATTCTTCCCCATTTTTTTGACCATCTCTTTGGTCACGGCACCTTTAACGCTCAATCCAAAAAATGCGTCAGCACCGTCCAGGGCTTCCGCCAAGGTTCGCTTATCGGTTTCAACCGCGTGGGCGGATTTCCACTGGTTCATGCCGTCCTTGCGGCCTTTGTAAATCACGCCCTTGGAATCGCACATGATCACGCCGTCCGGGCGCACGCCCAGGGCTTTCACCAACTCTACGCACGCGGTGGCTGCGGCCCCAGCGCCGTTCACCACAAGTTTGATATCCGATAGTTTCCGCTTTGTCAGATCGCAGGCATTGATCAGTCCTGCGGCAGAAATGATGGCCGTTCCGTGCTGATCGTCGTGAAACACCGGAATGTCCATCAACTCGCGCAGGCGCTGCTCGATGATGAAGCATTCAGGCGCTTTGATGTCTTCTAAATTGATGCCGCCGAAGGTGGGACCCAAAAAGCGCACGCAGTTCACGAACTCGTCCACATCGCGGGTATCGACTTCCAGGTCGATGCCGTCCACATCGGCGAAACGCTTGAACAGCACGGCCTTGCCTTCCATCACGGGCTTGCCCGCCACCGCACCCAAATCCCCCAGGCCCAGCACGGCGGTACCGTTGGAAATGACAGCCACCAAATTGCCTTTGGCGGTGTAGTCGTATGCAAGCGACGGATCCCGCGCGATTTCCAGACAGGGTGCGGCCACGCCGGGCGAATAGGCCAGCGACAGGTCGCGCTGCGTGGTCATGGGCTTGGTTGCCGTAATCTCGATTTTGCCCGGCCGCCCCATGGCGTGAAACGCCAAAGCTTCGCGGTCGAGATTACGTTGTGTGCGCTTGGTCATTGTAAAGGTCGTCCCTTGGAACAGTGCTCTTTGTGCACATTTTGCGCGGGTTCCGCGCTAAAAGCAAAGTGCTGAAAATGCACACGAAACAGTCGTTTGAAGCGCCCTGTAATAATGGTACGCCACCACCTTGTCATGAATGGAATAACCCAGGCGCACCAGATAAGGTGATGTCTCCGTGCTTTGAAAACTTTGCTCTGTAATGAATCAAGACATTCCCGAACCCGAGATAACACCCACGGCTGACACCACGCCGATGATGGCCCAGTACCTGGCCGTCAAAGCCAATTACCCAGATGCGCTGGTGTTTTATCGCATGGGCGATTTCTACGAACTGTTCTTTGAAGACGCGGTCAAAGCCTCGGGCGCGCTCGACATTGCGCTGACCAAACGCGGCAAGCATCGTGGCGAAGACATCGCCATGTGCGGTGTGCCGGTGCACAGCCATGAAAGCTATCTGTCGCGGCTTATTCGAAAGGGCTTCAAGGTCGCGGTCTGCGAGCAAATGGAAGACCCGGCGGAAGCCAAGAAGCGCGGCTCTAAGTCCGTCGTCCGCCGCGATGTCGTACGCCTCATCACGCCCGGCACACTGACTGAAGACACACTGCTGGATGCCCGCACGCATAATTACCTTGTCTCTATCGCCCAGGTGCGCGCCGAGGACTCAAGCAAAATCGGTGTGGCCTGGTTGGATATGTCTGTCGGCGATGTGTGCGTTGAAGCGATTGCCGTGAATGCGTTGGGTTCCGCTTTGGGCCGCTTAAACCCGTCTGAAATTATCGCGCCCGATAAATTTCTCTCCGACGACGATATTAAAACACAGCTTGAACCCTGGAAGCTTTTGGTTTCGCCGTTGCCTTCGCCGCGGTTTGATTCTGAAAACGCCAAACAACGGTTGCACACACTTTATGGTGTCAACACGCTGGATGCTTTTGGCAGCTTCACCCGCGCCGAAGTCGCTGCCGCCGGCGCACTGGTGGACTACGTCGAGCTGACGCAAAAAGGCAAATTGCCGCGCTTAGGCCCGCTGATGCGTCAGGCCGGCGGTGCAAGTCTGGAGATCGATGCGGCCACGCGCCGCAACTTGGAGCTCACGCAAACGCTGGCCGGTGAACGGCGGGGCAGTTTGCTGGAAACGCTGGATTTAACCGTCACGGCGGCTGGCGCACGTGCTTTTGCAGCCAGATTGTCGGCTCCGTTGACGGACCCCGCA
>JAEUKL010000215.1 GCA_016793005.1 Rhodospirillaceae bacterium
GGAAACCCGCAACAGCAGCCACAAGGCCGGTGGTGTCGGGGCACGTGATGGTCAGGATGTAACGGTCGGGCACGGACGTCATGAGCGGAACAACTTATCGCCTGAAACAGAGCCGCTATGTGTGCAGAGCGCACCTCAAACCGCAAGGTTTTTAGCGGCGCATCGCAAGCGTGCGGACACAAAAACGGCCGGGCTGCGGAGCCCGGCCTTTTTCGTCAGCAGGTGATCTGGCTTAAGCCCGCGCTTGCGGCAAGCTTTTGTGCGTCTGGGCTTCGATGGCCGCCGAGGCCGCAACAACGGCCTTCTGCAGCTTATCGAACGCCTTATTCTCGATCTGGCGCACACGTTCGCGGCTGATGCCGAAATCGGCACCGATATCTTCCAGCGTGCGCGGATCATCACTGAGGCGGCGCTGTTCAATGACGGTCCGCTCGCGCGGCGTCAAAACGTTCATCGCATCCCGCAGCAGTTTCATGCCGATAGTGCGTTCCTGACGCTCGCCCAAAGCCGCTTCCTGGTCCGGGCGGTCATCCACCAGCAAATCCTGGCGCTGCGCATCGCTTTCCTCGCCCACCGGCTGGTTCAGCGATGCGTCGCCCTTCGACAGGCGGCGGTTCATCGACTGAACTTCCTCGGTGGTCACATCCAAGCGCTTGGCAATCGTCGCAGCCGCTTCGGGCGGCAGATCGCCGTCCTCGTACAGGCCCAGCTTCGACTTCAGCTTGCGCAAGTTGAAGAACAGCTTCTTCTGAGCCGCAACCGTGCCGACCTTCACCAACGACCACGAATTGAGCACATATTCGTTGATGGCGGCTTTGATCCACCACATCGCATAGGTGGCCAAACGGAACCCACGATCCGGCTCGAACTTTTTCACGGCACGCATCAGGCCGACGTTGCCTTCGGAAATCAGATCCGAGACCGGCAGACCATAATAGCGGTAGCCCATTGCAATTTTGGCCACCAAGCGCAGATGGCTTGTGACGAGTTTGTGTGCAGCCTCGGTATCTTCATGCTCATAGAAGCGCTTGGCCAGCATGTACTCTTCATCCGGGTCCAACATCGGGAATTTCTTGATCTCATCAAGATACCCCGACAGACCGGCATCGGATGCGAGCACGGGCATACGCGAGCGGGACGACAACGCCACAGGCTTAAAAGACGTCATTGCATTCATAACCAACCTCCATAGGGCGGGTTGCGCCCCCAAAAATTCAGCACCACGCCGTTCAATGCCGGCGACGCAGCTGCTGCACGTAATCATTTACGTAACGGAGGAGGTCAGAGGTTGGTTCTTTGATAAAAAGAACCGTGTAAGAGACCTGTATGGCCATGTCCTCCGTTGAGCAACACGACACGTAAATTGGCCCACCTTTCGGTCTGGCCGCTTTATCAGAGGCCCCACCTGGGCACCTCCAACAGGACTATATTAATCCCAATTCCCCGCGCGGGAAATGAAAAAAGGTTAACGTTAATATATATGAATTTTCAATGAGTTAGAAACCAAGAGCGGGGCAAACTGACAGGGTGCCTTGGCAAACAGCACCCCCGAGTGCCAAGGCCAGAGTCTGGCTCCCAAACGCAAAAACCCGGCGCGCAACGTGCACCGGGCTTCTGAAGACGTAAATCTAAGTGGCGTTATTTGGCAGCGATCACCGCGATTTCGACCAGGTATTCCGGGCCCGCCAATTTCGCTTCAACAGTCGCGCGGGCCGGTGTGGCTAAAGCCGGAACCCAGGCATCCCAGGCTTTGTTCATGTCGCCGAAGGTTTTCATGTCGGCCAAGTAAATCGTCGCCGAGAGAATGCGGTTCTTCGACGTACCGGCTTTGGCCAACAGATCATCAATCTGCTTCAGCACGGCCTGGGTTTGGCCCGTGACATCGGCCACGTCTTTGTTGACCTGACCGGCCAAGTAGACAGTGTTGCCGTACACAACGGCCTGGCTCATACGCGCGCCGACTTCAATGCGTTCAATGGTCATAGTTCGCTCCTATTTCTTGGTAATGTCGCTGTGGACGTGTTCGCGGGTTTTCATGAACTTGATCTTGGGGAAATCTTCCTGAGCGCGGCCCAAGTGCCAGGCATTGCGCGCCAGGAAGACCGGCGCGTTGTCGTGATCTTCGGCGACGCTGCCTTGGTTGGCATCAATGAATTTTTTCAAATCGTTGTGATCGTCGGCTGCCACCCAGCGTGCCGTATACAGGCTTGAGGCCTCGAACTTCACCGGCACGTCGTATTCGGTGCGGATGCGGTCGGCCAGCACATCGAATTGCAGAGAACCGACAACGCCGACAATCCAATCCGTACCAATGCGCGGGCGGAACACCGAAGCTGCCCCCTCTTCCGCTAACTGTTCCAGCGCGCGGCCCAGGTGCTTGGCGCGCAGCGGATCTTCGGGTCGCACGGTTTGCAGCAGTTCCGGCGCAAAGCTGGGGATACCGGTCACGTGCAGCACTTCGCCTTCGGTGAGCGTGTCACCGATGCGCAAATTACCGTGGTTGGGCACGCCAATGATATCGCCCGGGAAAGCTTCCTCGGCCGTTTCGCGGTCCTGCGCCAGGAACAGCTGCGGCGCATGGATGGTGAGCGTTTTTCCCGAACGCACATGCAGTAGCTTCGCGCCACGCTTGAAGTGGCCTGATGAAAGACGAACAAACGCGATACGGTCGCGGTGCTTGGGGTCCATGTTCGCTTGGATTTTGAACACGAAGCCCACGACTTTCTTCTCGGTCGGTTCAACTTCACGTTCTGCGGTGGGCTGCGGACGCGGTGTCGGCGCCATTTCGGCCAAGCCATCCAGCAACTCACGCACACCGAAGTTGTTGTAGGCTGAACCGAAGTAGACGGCCGTCATATGCCCTTCCAGATAGGCCTGACGGTCAAAGGGCTTGCACAGCCCGCGCACCATCTCGACTTCTTCGCGCAGCTTCTTCACCGCCGCTTCGGGCAGCAATTCATCCAGCTTGGGATCATCCAGGCCTTTTACTTCCGTGCCGTCATCGATGTGCGCGCCTTTACTGCGCGCCATGAGAATTAATCGGTCACGCAAGAGGTCGTAGCAGCCTAAGAAATCGCGGCCCATGCCGATGGGCCAGCTGACCGGCACCACATCAAGCTGAAGTTTATCTTCGATTTCTTCCAGCAGTTGGAACGGATCAAGCCCTTCACGGTCCATCTTGTTGACGAACGTCATGATCGGTACATCACGCAAACGGCACACCTCAAATAATTTGAGCGTCTGCGTTTCAATACCCTTGGCCACGTCCAGCACCATCACAGCAGAGTCAACAGCCGTGAGTGTGCGGTACGTATCTTCGCTGAAGTCCTGGTGGCCCGGAGTATCAAGCAGGTTGAACGTGCGGCCCGCGTAGTCGTAGGTCATAACCGACGATGCGACCGAAATGCCGCGTTCCTGCTCCACCTTCATCCAGTCCGAGCGCGCGCGCCGGCGATCCCCGCGCGCCTTCACGGCACCGGCCAACTGAATGGCGCCACCGAACAACAGCAGTTTTTCCGTCAGCGTGGTTTTACCGGCGTCCGGGTGCGAGATGATCGCGAACGTGCGACGGCGCGCGACTTCGGTTTCAACGGCGCTCATGCCTTAACCCTCGAACGCATCAAGTTGCAGCGCCACCACCAGGCCATCCAGCGCGGGCGACAATTTCACTTGGCAGGCCAGGCGCGAATTTTCGGCGCGATAATCCGACATATCCAACAGGTCCATTTCCTCGTCGCCGGCACGGCCGGTCTTGGCGAGCCAAGCCGCATCCACATGCACATGGCATGTGGCGCACGCCATGGCCCCGCCGCACTCGGCGCGCACGGGCACGCCCGCTGCGCGCAGGGCGTCCATCACGGATCCTTTGGCCGCGCACGGTACAGTGCGCGCACTGCCATCGGGCAGCACTACGGTCAGGTTCATCGCCCGTCCTGAAGCGGTTAAAGGCCTGAAATCGCTGGTGTTTCTTTAAGCTGAAACGCCGATCTTGGCCTGGATGCTGGAACTCGAGGTGGTGTGCTCGAATCTCAGTTTTTGGTTGGGCCTTGCATAATGGAAAGACCCATGGGCCATCAAGGCCGATTCATGGAACCCGGAGAGGATCAGTTTAAGTTTCCCGGGGTAGTCGCACATGTCGCCGATACAAAAAATGCCCGGCACATTGGTCTCGAAGGTCTCGGTACTGACGGGGATCTTGTTGCTGTCGAGGTTAATGCCCCACTCGGCGATGGGGCCAAGCTTCATGGTCAGGCCGTAGAACGGCATGAAAATGTCGGCGGGTACGTCGTACTCGCCCTTCTCGGCACTTTTCAGCGTGACCGATTCGAGCTTACCGTTGGCCCCATTCAGGCGGACGGGTTCGGCGATGTTCAGGTCAACCTTGCCCTCTTTCACCAGCGCATACATCTGATCGACAGTCGCCTGCATGCCGCGAAACTCGTTGCGTCGGTGCACTAACGACATGCCACTGACGATGGGATTCAGGTTCACGGTCCAGTCGAGGGCTGAATCGCCGCCGCCCGCGATCATCACGCGTTTGCCGCGGAAGTTCTCCATGCGCCGCACGGAGTAGAACACTGACTTGCCTTCAAATTCGTCTAGGCGCTCAAGCTTCGGCTTCTTCGGCGTGAAACTGCCGCCGCCACCCGCAATGCAGATCACAGGTGCTTCAATCACCGTGCCCACATCGGTCACCAGCCGCCACTTGCCGTTTTCAAGCTTGGAAATACTGGCAGCCATTTCTGCCAAGTGCATCACCGGCTTGAAGGGCTCGGTCTGCGCCACAAGATCGTTCACGAGTTCCTGACCTGTGATACGCAAGCGGCTTGGAATATCCAGGATCGCTTTTTCCGGATAAAGCTCGGCGCATTGGCCGCCCACTTTATCCATGATGTCGATGACGTGAGCCTGGAGGCCCAAGAGGCCCAATTCAAATACAGCAAACAGGCCCACGGGGCCTGCGCCAATAATGATCACGTCGGTTGAATGATGTTCCGCACTCGAATCCGGCATCGCGCTTCCTCCCGAACGGCCCTCTCGAACGGTCAGCACGGTTCGCATCGGCAAATCAGTGTCAGCGAACCGCCTTACGACTGAGCTTGCTCACCCTGGAAGCGCTCCCACTGTTCGCGCGTATCCAGGTCCATCAGGACGCCAGTGTCGTCAAATTCCACTTCATAGACAAGGGACTCATTCGCACCAATCAGGTGCTTGGCCCCCACGTCGCCCGAGACTTGCCGCATGTCATCGAAAAACCGCTTGGCCCACAGCGTCGGGTTACCGCGTTTGCCAGTGTGCGTGGGCACGCCGATCAGTTTGCCGGCCTCGGGGTCGAAGCCAGCGATGAGTTTTTGCAGGTGCTCAGTTTTCAACAACGGCATGTCACCCAAGCAAACCAGAGCCGCTTCCGTATCTGGGGCAATGTGCGACAGGCCCGCTTTCAATGAGGTCGATAGCCCTTCGGCGAAGTGCGGATTATCGACAAAGCGCACAGCCGTGCCCGCCAGCGCAGTGCGCACATCGGCACTTTGATGGCCAACCACCACCGAGATGTCGGTGACGCCCGCTTTTTGAATGGTCTCCACCGTTTTGCGGATCAGCGGCACACCGTCCACAGGCATCAGCAGCTTGTTCGGCCCGCCCATGCGGCGCGATTGACCGGCCGCCAGCACCAGAGCTGCCACACGCAGTTGATGCGCTGGCTTCGACTTCTTCACCGCGTGATCGCGCGGCAATGGGCGCGCCGGTGTATCCACCAGCAAGCCACCTGCCCCCATTTTCATGATGTCTTCGCGCACCACCGGCACGTTGGCGGCGATACGCTGCAACACCCAATCGAGGCCATTCAGTTTAGGCGAGCGCGCGCAGCCCGGCAGCACCAGCACCGGCACATGCTCCACATGACCCAGCACCAAGAGGTTGCCGGGGTCCACTGGCATGCCGAAGTGATCAATCTCACCGCCCGCTTTCACAATGGCGGCTGGAACAATATCGCCGCGATCAACGGTGGCCGATGCCCCTGCGATCAGCACGACATCGGCGCCTTTGCTTTTGGCGTCTAGCACCGCCACAGCCGTGGCGGCTGTGGCGTGAGCGCAGTCCGTCACCGACATCAGTTCCCCGCCCACCGATGCCACACGCTCGCGCGTAATCTCAGTGGTTGATGAAATCACCGACGGTTTAAGCGCAGGCAACGTGGTGTTGATCAGTGCGAACTTTTTAGGCCTGTACGGAACCACCCGTACCGCCGGGCGCTTCATGGACGCTTCAATGCGGTTCATAGTGGCAGGCGACACAGCAAACGGAATGATCTTTACCGTCGCGATGGTCTGGCCCTCGCGCACAGCGTCTTTATCGCTCAGGGTCGCCACCGTCACAGACTCATCAGTCAGGTTCAGCGCGTGGATCGCAGCCACATCCACCGTCACAACCCCTGTGCTCAACGCTTCCAGGTTACAGCGCCCAGTATGCGACTCAGACAAGCGCACGCCGCTGCCGGCAATGCACGCGGCGATCTTGGCCGCCGCATCGTTCTCGCCGATGTCGCCCTGCTCCAACCAAGCGCCGGTAATTTCCGCCACGCCTAACTTTTTCAGCGCCTCGATATCAGCCAGCGTGATTTCGTGCCCCTTTTTCAACGTCAGGCCATCGCGCCGGAAGGTATGCGCGAGGATAACGTTTTCAGCCGTGTCGATGGGAAAAGAACCGAACTTCATAACTCAATAATCCCGTCACCCTCGCGCTTGACGCGAGGGTCCAGGGTCGAAATCACAGACCGGAGTTTGTCACCCTGGATCCTCGGATCAAGTCCGAGGATGACGATGACTTTGGTTAAGTTTTCCTCCACCATCATCATTTGGCGTCCGCGCGCAGCACTTCGATGACTTGCGCGAGTATCGATACGGCGATCTCGGCCGGAGAAATAGCATTGATGTTCAGGCCCACCGGCCCGCGAATGCGGCTTAAGTCCGCATCGGCAAAACCATCATCGCGCAAACGCTGCAGCCGCTTTTCATGGGTTTTGCGGCTGCCGAGCGCACCAATATAAAAAGCATCCGAACGTAATGCGGCGGCCAACGCAGGGTCATCCAACTTCGGATCATGCGTCAGTGTCACCACAGCCGTGCGGCTGTCGGGTTTCACGAACTTCATGCCGTCGTCGGGCCATTCTTCGATGGCCGTGGCGCCCGCCAATTTTCCGGCCGTCAGAAAAGCTGCGCGTGGGTCGATCACCACCACTTCGAAGCCTGCAATCTGCGCCAACGGAATCAGCGACTGCGCGATGTGAACGGCCCCCACCACCACCAAGCGCGGATTGGGGCTGTAGACGCGCACAAACAACGGTGTTTGCTCAATGGTGCTGGATTTATTGGCCGCCATCAGGCGTTTGATCTCAGGGAGATGCGCGGCCACATCCAACTCACCTTGCACCGTATCCGTCACCAGCGCTTGCGCACCGGTGTTGGTGTCGGTGACCAGCGCGCATGGCGCTTTGGCCGCGATCAGCGCTTGGAGTTCGGAACGAAGAGCGGCCTTCATTCTACCGCTTCCACAAACACGCGCACGCGCCCGCCGCAGGCGAGGCCTACTTCCCAGGCCATTTCGTTAGTGACACCAAATTCCAAAGTTTTGGGTGTGCCTGTCGCCATCACCTCGCGGGCCGCGTCCATCACGGCCCCTTCGATGCAGCCGCCCGAGACGGAGCCCACAAACTGGCCTTTGTCGTTCATGGCCATGTGGCTGCCCGCCGGGCGCGGCGACGAACCCCAGGTTTGTACGACGGTGGCCAGCGCGGTTTTGTGACCGGCGGCCCGCCAAGCTGCGATTTGATTGAGGCTTTCTGTTTCAGACATCACGCTAACTTAGGAAGACTTGGCTTAGGCGGCAACAGGCCGTCGCGGTTGATGGACCAGCGAGAGCGTTTCAATCAATGCCGCCAAGCTATTGAGGTTGTGAACGGGCCTGAATTCGTCCACATGCGGCAGCATGGCGCGAATACCTGCTGGTTTGGCTTCAAAGCCAGCATAGCGCAGCAACGGATTTAGCCAGATCAGGCGACGGCAAGACTTTTGCAGCCTTTGTGTTTCGTCCGACAACCCTGCACCGCCATCGCGGTCCAGGCCATCGGTAATCAGCAATGTAACAGCCCCCTGCCCCAACACACGGCGCGACCAATTACGGTTGAACTCTTCCAAGGCCGCACCAATGCGCGTGCCACCCGACCAGTCCTGAACCGTTTTGCCCACACGCGCCAAAGCCACATCCGGGTCGCGATGCTGCAACTCGCGCGTTACGTTCGTCAAGCGCGTGCCGAACAAAAACACATGCACCCGGTCACGGTCGTTGGTAATGGCGTGCAGAAAATACAACAACATCCGCGCATAGGCCGACATGGAGCCTGAAATGTCGCACAGCACCACCAGCGGCGGATGACGCTCGACGCACGCTTTGCGTTTCAGGTGAATCAATTCGCCCGTGGCGAGGCTTGCTTTCAGTGTGGCGCGCAAATCGATACGGGAACCGTGCGATGCCGCAACGAACCGCCGTGTGCGCACCTCGGGGATCGGCAGCCGCAGCTTTTTCAGCAGCAACTTGGCATCTGCCATTTCGGCCGCTGTCATGGTTTCGAAGTCTTGATTGCGCAGTTTTTCTGAGGCCGACCAACTGGCCGACATATCGGTGATTGCAGGTTCAGGTGCGTCATCGTTGGCGCTGCTCGGTGGCGCCATATCCGCAAAGGCATCGGCAATACGGCGCGAGGTCTGCGCCTCGCCCGAACGCAACTTCTGTTTGCGGTCGATCAACCCCTCATCATCGCTGGTGCTCACATGCCAGAATCGGTCAAAGGCCAGCCGGAACATCTCGGATTGCGCATGCTTGGTCACAAACACCGCATGCAAGGTCCAGAACACGTCATCGCGGCGCCCTAGATCAATGCGCGTCAGGGCATCCAACGCCAGCGCCACCTGCCCCGGCCCCAACGGCAACCCCACGCGCCGCAGAATGCGCGCGAAGTGCATGACATTTTGGGGCAGCAGGTTCATTTATCCAGCGGCTTTCTTGGCTGCAGCGATGGTGTTCGCCGCCACATCGCCGCGCACACGGGCAATGTCGTCCTGATACTTCAGCACAACGCCCAAAGTGGCATCGACCGTTGACGCATCAAGTTCTTTGGCATTCAGCGCCGTCAGCGCTTCGGCCCAATCAATCGTTTCGGCAATGCCCGGCGGTTTGAACAACTCCATACCGCGCAAATTTTGAATAAAGTTCACGATCTGCGCGCCCAGTTTATCGCCCACGTTCGGGGCTTTGGATTTCAGGATCGCGCGCTCACGGTCCACGTTCGGATAATCGACCCAGTGATAGAGGCAGCGGCGTTTCAATGCGTCGTGAATTTCGCGCGTGCGGTTGGATGTGACGATCACAATCGGCGGCGCGTCAGCCTTCACCGTGCCAAGCTCAGGGATCGTCACCTGAAAATCCGACAGCACTTCCAGCAAAAAAGCTTCAAACGGCTCATCCGTGCGGTCCAGTTCGTCGATCAGCAGTACCGGCGGGCCGCCGTTGTGCTTTTCCAACGCCTGCAACAGCGGGCGTTTGATGAGGTACTGCTCGGTGTAAATACTGTCGGCCGCAGCACTACCCTTCCCTGCCGCTTCGGCCAGGCGAATGGCCATGATCTGGCGCGGGTAATTCCATTCGTAGACGGCCGCTGATACATCCAGGCCTTCGTAACATTGCAGCCGGATCAGATCTCGGCCCAGGGTCTGCGACAGCACTTTGGCGATTTCGGTTTTGCCGACACCCGCCTCGCCTTCCAGAAACAGCGGGCGCTTCATCGTCAGCGCCAGAAACAACGCCGTCGACAACGACCGGTCGGCCACGTAACCGCCTTGGCGCAACAATTCTGTCGTTTGGTCAATCGAATTTGGAACGCTTGAAATCAGAGGGGGCGTCATACGTTTTTAAGCCTCGTGAAACTGCCCGATATGTTATCTGATGGCGCACCCCAGTGACAGGAGCAATGACATGGCCAGCCTGCCCAAAGTTACCGTTTTTCATTCGCCCAACACGCGTTCCACCGGCACCGTGATTTTAATGGAAGAACTGGGCGTGCCCTACGACCTCAATGTAGTGAACATGAAGGCGGGCCATCAGCGCAAACCTGAGTACCTGGCCATCAACCCCATGGGCAAAGTGCCGGCTGTTAAAAACGGCGACGCCCTGGTGACTGAACAGCCCGCCATTTTCATTTATCTCGCTGATCTCTATCCGCAAGCGAGCTTGGCCCCGGCCCTCACCGATGCCGCACGCGGGCCTTACCTGCGCTGGCTGGTCTATTACGGCTCGTGCTTTGAGCCTGCCGTGGTCGACAAAGCCTTGAAGCGCGAACCGGCACCCTTGGCCATGAACCCGTACGGCGATTTCGACACCATGCTGAAAACGCTCTCGGACCAGATGAAGCGTTCGCAATACCTGGCGGGCGATAAGTTCTCGGCGGCGGATGTGCTGTGGGGAACCGCCATGCGCTGGATGCTCGCCTTCAAACTGGTGCCCGAAACACCCGAATTCGTGGGCTACCGCGACCGCATCATTGCGCGGCCTTCGTTCAAGAAGGTCGAGGAGATGGACAAAAAATTAGCCGCCGAGCACGAAGCTGCGGCGGCTAAATAAAACTATCTGCAAAAGCGTAGTCAGGAAGGCGAAATTCCCCGAGAAATGGGAACCATTTGGCGTGGGAATTTCGCCAAACAAAGACTAGCCGGCTTTGGTTCCAGACATATCCGCCGCAGCGCGCTTGATGGCTTTGCGGATGCGGTTGTAGGTGCCGCAACGGCAGATGTTGGTAATGTAGGTGTTGATGTCATCATCGGTCGGGTTCGGGATGTCTTTGAGCATCGCCGAGGTCGCCATGATCATGCCGGGCTGGCAGTAGCCGCATTGCGGCACGTCTTCGGCGATCCAGGCCTTCTGCACCGGATGGCTGCGGTCCTTCGACAGACCTTCAATCGTCGTGACGTTCTTGCCGTCGGCGTATTGAATGGGGATCGAGCACGACCGCTCGGCCACACCTTCCACATGCACGGTGCAGGCACCGCAGGCCGCGATGCCGCAGCCAAATTTCGTGCCGGTCAGACCAAGCGTATCGCGCAACACCCAAAGCAACGGGGTTTCGGGGTCAACGTCGACCGTCTTCTTCTCGCCATTCACTGTGATCGTAAACGCCATGACCCGACTCCTTAGAAATCTACAACGATGACTGCGTTCATCTCGTATCTTGATAAGCAACGGAGTCTAATGGCGCAAGGCGCTCCGGTAAATGTGTACGCTGCGTGAGCCACGGCTCTGTGAAGTTTGTGATCGGCGAAACCACACGCGCCTGATTTGTCCTGCGGCGCGCTAATGGCGACCGGCACAAACACAGCGAGACTCCTTGATTTTACGCTGCATATGCGCTGCCGCGTGTTGTGCGCCGCACCATCGCCTGTGGGCGAGAACAGTACTTATATAGTCGACTATTCTCGACATATAGTAGCTGTCGCAAAGCCATCACACAAAATAAAGTGACTTTTCTCCAAAGATATGAGACGATTAGTTAACAGAGGGGTTATCGCCGTCTCAATGTCTGTGGCGTTCGATCATAACCGTAGTTTTGACCCAGGGCCGTCGAGTCCTGAGTCTGGTCCCGAGGCCAACACAGCCGCCGGCCCTGTGGCGCCCCATCAGCATTTGCCAGCTTTTCTGCTCACGCCTCCCCGCAAGGGAGGTGTTTTCGTTTCAACACCAAAAAAAGTCGGTCTGAGAGAGGAACCGGGAAATCGTCGCGAGCCCTATGCCGCCGCCGATCATGGCGGGGCACATCATGCGTCCAACAAGGGGAATAAGTTAGAAATGGGAAAGAAGTCTGCGCGTAAGCACCGGTTCAACGACGACAGCGACGCGGTTCAACTTCATGCCATTCCAGGTGGGTGGGATCCACTCGATCAAGAACGTGGCCACAACAATCATCGTCATCGCGACCATCACATGCATGACGACCACCGCGATCAAAGTTTCGTCCGAACTGTAAAACCCCGCAGCGACAATCAGCGTCAGCTGATGGAAGCGATTGACACCAAACCTCTCACATTGGCTTTAGGCCCGGCGGGCACCGGGAAAACGTATCTGGCCATTACCTGCGCGGTCAAAAAGCTTGAGTTGGGCAAGATCGACCGCATCATTCTTTCGCGCCCCGCCATTGAAGCGGGTGAAGCGCTGGGTTATCTGCCCGGCACGATGGAAGAAAAGATGTCGCCATATCTGCGGCCCCTCTACGACGCGCTCAGCGACCGCATGGGCGCTAAACGCCTGCGTCAGTACTTAAGCGACGGCACCATCGAGATTGCCCCGATCGCCTATATGCGCGGGCGCACGCTGAATAATTCCTTCGTTGTGATCGACGAAGCCCAGAACTGCACCTATGGCCAAATCAAAATGCTGCTGACACGGCTGGGCTGGCATTCACATATGGTGATTACGGGCGACCCCGATCAGACCGATCTGCTGCCGGGCATGTCCGGCTTGGCGGACATTGCCGCCAAGCTGGAACGTGTTTCGGATATTGAGATTGTACGGCTCGGACCTCAGGACGTCGTGCGGCATCCGCTCGTCGCCTGCATGCTCGCTGCTCTTTAAGAGCGGCTGATCCGAACCGTACTTAACAGGTGCGTCCCTGAAACTTGGGGCGGTGTGAACAACGCCGCCCCACTTTTTTTGTGCGCGTATCTCAACACGCCAGCCGCGACAAAGCGATGACACACCCATGACAGACGTGTGACGGTTGGCCCTTAAATATCCTGAAACTTAGTGCGTGAGGCTGCTGGACTTCACCAGACTGGGCAGTTTGGCCACGACGACCCTGTCGCGGCCGGTATTTTTGGCTTCATACAGCGCTTCATCCGCACGCTTTAAGGCCGATTCAATGCTGCCTTCATTTGGCGCGTACTGCGCCACCCCCAAACTGACGGTGATCGCAATCGGCCCCTTTGGTGTTGCAATCGGCTTGCTGGCCACCGCCACACGCAAGCGTTCGGCCAACTTGGTGGCCGCGATAATGTCGGTTTCGGGCAACAGCGCTGCGAATTCTTCGCCGCCCAAACGCGCTAGTACGTCGGTGAGGCGCAACTGCGTCAGGCAGACCTTCGTCATGTCCTTTAACACGATGTCGCCGATATCGTGCCCGTGGGTGTCATTCACCTTCTTGAAAAAGTCGATATCCAGCGCAATGACCGCGAATGGTTTGGCATAGCGGCGGGCACGCTCGACTTCGCGGCGGGCGGCAGCCTCGAAACTGCGCCGGTTGGGCACACCCGTCAGCGGATCAGTGCCCGCCTGCGCCCGCAAATCTTCCTCCAACCGCTTGCGCTCTGTGATGTCCAGGATCACAGCAAAGTCGCGAATGCGTTTGCCCGACTTATCGGCGGTGCGTTGAATGCGCGAGCACAGATGCCGCACTTCGTTGGATCGTGTCAGCACGCGGTAGTCGAATTCAATGCGACGCCAGGACTCGTCTGCGATAATCGACGTGTACCGCTCGCGATCATCGGGATGCAGTGCATTCATGAAGGCTTCAACGTACTTATCGGCGGCCTCACCCGTCACGCGACCACTGGGCGCCAGCGGCAGCCCTAAGCTTTCCGCAAAATCATTCGTCAGGTCGAGCATCCGGCTTTTGACGTTGAAATCGTACCAGCCAAGTTTCGCGATATCCTGCGCCTCTTCCATACGCGCCAGCATGGCCGACTGCTCGGCCTCAACTTTCTTACGGGCATCGATGTTCAAAATTACGCCGGTATAGCGCCACGTGTTGTTGGCCTTGCCCTGCGGCCAGGCGCTGAAATGAATCCAACGCGGCGCGCTGTCCTTCAGCAAGATGCGCAAATGCACATCCACCGCCTCGCCTGCGGCCATGGTCCGCAATACAAAGTCATCGAAAGCCCCAACATCATCCGGATGCAAGCGCAAACCGCCGGTCTCTTTCACCAGTTCCTGCGCCTTGATCCCAAGCATGCGCCCGACATGCTCACTGACCCATAAGAACCCATGGTTATCCTGCGCGGTGTACTGATAGCTAAACAGCACAACCGGCAGGGTTGCGAAAATATCCGTTTGGATTTTTGCTGTCGGAGCCGTTTTGCGGGCTGCTGATTTTTTCGGGACGAGCTTTTTAGTTTTTTGCTTTTTGGCAGCGCGGCTCTTGCCCTTTTTTGGCGCAGCGCGGCGCGTCGATGCGTGACGGCGCGCGCCTTTTTGACGTGGTTTTGGCATGAGACTTCACTCGCTCCCCAGAGCATAATTAAACTCTCATGCCTTTGCTTTCGCTAT